>CAZENZ010000049.1:0-8892 GCA_964513705.1 uncultured Gammaproteobacteria bacterium | reverse complement strand
GGATTGGAAGGTGAGACGATCATGGACTCAAACGAGCTCGAGCGTGAGCGTGGGATTACGATTCTTGCGAAGAATGCGGCGGTTCTCTATAAAAACACGAAAATCAACATTGTTGATACTCCTGGACACGCGGACTTTGGAGGTGAGGTTGAGCGCATCATGAACCTGGTTGATGGGGTGTTGCTTTTGGTGGATGCCAAGGAAGGTCCAATGCCTCAAACACGTTTCGTCTTGAAGAAGGCAATTGAAGCCGGTCACCGCATTATTCTCGTCATTAACAAGGTTGATAAGCCAGATGCTCGTCCAGATTGGGTGTTGAACCAGACGTTTGATTTGTTCGTAACGCTCGGCGCTTCTGACGAGCAAACAGACTTTCCAGTGGTGTATGCCTCCGCCAAGCAGGGGAAGGCTGGTCTCGAACCAGATCTTTCGACGATGACGAACATTACTCCTATTTTCGATACGATTTTAAAGGCGGTTCCTGCTCCAAAGAATGATTCAATGGGCGCGCTTCAGGTGTCGGTCGCGAACGTCAGTTACGATAACTATAAGGGAAAGATGGCGATTGGTCGTGTTGTACGTGGCGTCTTTAAACCTGGGAACGTCATGTGGATCGACCGCGACGGAAAGCAAACACCGTCCAAGATCACCTCGATTATGGGATTTGTGGGAATGGGTCGCGCCGAAATTCAGGAGGCTCAGGCAGGTGACATTGTTTCATTCGCGGGGGTGGCGAATATCAACATCGGGGAAACAATCGCGGATGCTCAAAATCCAGAAGCGTTACCTGTTATCAAGATTGAAGAGCCAACCGTCAAGATGACCTTCGGGGTCAATACTTCGCCGTTTGCGGGCAGCGAAGGGCAGTACTCAACTTCACGCAACATCAAAGAACGTCTTGAGCGTGAATTGCAAAACGACGTGGCGTTGCGTGTTGAATCGGCTGGCGGAGAAGGGAACTTTATCGTGTCTGGTCGTGGTGAGCTGCACCTCTCTATTTTGATCGAGCGTATGCGTCGCGAAGGCTTTGAACTTCAAGTCTCACGCCCACAGGTGATTTTCAAGGAAGAGGCCGGCAAGAAGCTTGAACCATTCGAAGAGGTCTCCATTGAATGTCCAGAAGCTGTAACAGGATCCGTCATTGAAAAAATGGGTCGTCGTAAGGGTGAAATGAAAGACATGCGCATGGAAAATGGGACGGGCTATCTTCAATTCGTTATCCCAACACGTGGTTTGATCGGATACCGTACCGAATTTATGATGGACACACGTGGTCAGGGTATTCTGAACACCCTTTTCTTGGGCTACGAGCCACACGTTGGGGCGATCGATGGCAGCCCACATGGTTCGCTCATTGTTCACGAAACTGGTGAATCCAATACCTACGGTCTTCAGGCGGCTCAGGAGCGCGGTCAGTTGTTTATTGGTCCTGGCGTGAAGGTGTACGAAGGTATGGTCATTGGGCAGAACGCCAAGCCGGAAGATTTGGCAGTGAATGTCTGTAAAGAAAAAAAGCTATCCAACATGCGTTCGAAAGGAGACGGTGTTGCTGAAGGCTTGAATACGCCTCGCACGATGAGTTTGGAAGAGTGCCTTGAGTATCTTGGAGATGACGAGTTGTTGGAGGTTACCCCTATCAATCTTCGCATTCGCAAGCAGTACCTGAAGGAGTTTGAGCGCAAGCGTGACGCACAGAAGAATGGCTAAGGTAAACCACAAAGATGTGGATGACAGACACGGGCGAGTGTGAAATACTCTCCCGTGTCTTTGTATTTATGCGAAAAGAAGTTGTCCTTGATATCGAAACCCGGAACACATTTCAAGATGTTGGTGCCTACAACCCAGCGCTTCTGGAAGTCTCGCTGGTAGGAGTGTATTTCTATGAGACAGATACGTTCGAATCCTTCCTCAAAGAGGATCTGCCGGCTCTTTGGCCGCGTTTAGAGCGCGCAGATCGGATCATTGGCTACAACCTCCTTGGTTTTGATTATCCTTGCCTACAGACGTGCTATACGGGGAATTTGGCTGCTTTACCGACGATCGACTTGCTGGTTGAAATTGAAAAGCAGTTAGGGTTTCGTATTAAGTTGGATGATGTAGCGCAAGCGACGCTTGGAGTAGGGAAATCGGGTCATGGTCTCATGGCGGTGGAGTATTGGCGGAAAGGAGAGATTGATAAGCTCCGCGACTACTGTTTGCAGGATGTACGTGTCACGCGCGATGTCTACGATTTTGCTTTGCAGAATGGTTTCGTCTCGTTCAATGACCGTCAAGGACAGAAGCAGACGATTCCACTTGGGATTTCATTGCCAGATACAAATCTAAAACCGGCCATTAACCTGTCACTTGGTTTATAGTTCCTGGTCGCGCATATCCTCCACAGCATAAGCAAAACCCGCCACACGGCGGGTTTTGCGATCGATCAAATTTCTCGTTTAGAAACCGCCCATGCCTTCTTCTTCTGGCAGTGTCTCTTCGTCATCGAGGCCTTTTTCCATGCGATTCGCTTTTTTTGCGAGAAGGTTCAAGATCTCTAGATCGTCACCTTTTGCAAGAATTTCCTCTTCGTTATCTGGCTCCTCTTCCTTCTCTTCGTCTTCCGTTTTATCTACCTCTGCTTCTACGCTTGGAAGCGCCGCTTCGCCGTCTTCATCTTTTTCATCCTCGTCATCCTCTTCTTCATCCTCAAGATCTTCAGGATCAAGTTCTTCGTCATCGAGAATTTCCTCATCCTCTGAGACGGGCTTTTTCTTAGGAGCAGGTGTAGAAGCGGCTTTCTTCGCGGCAGAGGAAGAAACAGCGGCTTTAGGAGCGGGTTTTTGCGGCATAAGTACGTAAGGTCAGCTGGTCGAAGATAACATGAAAAACAGGAGTTGTCTGTGGATAATTCTCGATGGGACCCGCCTTGTCAAGCGCCGTCTCCTCCTGTGACAATGCCTGAACTATGCAGTGGCTTCTCCTCGTTCTTTTAGTGCTTGGGTTTGCTGGATTGGGCTATTTGATCTGGCGAATCTCACTACGTGTGGCGCAGCCGGCTATCGATCCGAATCTGTTGCTCATGCTCCAACAAAAGCTTGAGCACGTTCAAGGGGACGTAAAAAACTCGTTAATTGAGACGATGAAGCAACAGCAGGTCTCGAGTCATCATATGACAAGCACGGTGCGCGACGTAACGGAGCGGCTAATAAAAATCGAAGAAACAAATCGGCAAGTGCTGACATTTTCGTCCCAGCTGGATCAGCTTCAGCGGATTCTGAGTAATCCAAAACAACGCGGCATCTTGGGGGAGTACTATCTAGAGACTCTCCTCCGCAACCTCTTCTCTCCAGAGCAGTATCAGATGCAGTACCCGTTCAAGGATGGAGTTATTGTCGACGCTGCCCTCTTTGTGCGAGACAAAGTGGTGCCGATCGATTCGAAATTTAGCCTTGAAAATTACAATCGCTTGGTCGAAGCTGAATCTGATGAGGAGCGGGATCGCCTCGAAAAAGTGTTTTTGAATGACTTGAAACAGCGCATCTTGGAAACGTCCAAATATATTCGGCCACAGGAAGGAACGACTGAGTTTGCGTTCATGTTTATTCCGCACGAAGCGATCTACTACGATCTGCTGGTGAATAAGATTGGGGCAATGACAGGCGATACGGAGAATCTTCTGCAACGTGCCGCCGGGAAATATCATGTCATTATCGTGTCGCCTACGTCTTTTTCTGCCTATCTCCAGACAGTCTTGCAGGGGTTGAATGCTCTCAAGATCGAAGAGCAGGCCAAGGAAATCCGTCAGCGTGTCTCAGATTTGGCGCGCCATCTGCAAGCCTATGAAGCGAGTTTTCAATCCGTTGGAAAACATTTAGGAACGGTTGTGAACCAGTATAACCTGGCAAGTAAAGAATTCGTGAAAATCGATAAAGACGTGCTACGAATTACGGGTCAAGCGTCGGGGATACAGGCGTTCACACTTGATCGACCATCGTCGGAAGAATAATCATGCAAAATGCGCTTCGCTTTCTTCGGCGAAGACTAACGCTTGCGTTGGGTCTATTTGGGATTATAACGCTCTTAGGTTCGTTAGTGATCGTATTTGTTGTTCAGATACCATCCGCTGATTTTATTAAGTCCGTAGAGCGTCTACCAGCTCACCCGGACGCGGTAGTGATTCTCGGCGCAGGGATCGAGGATTCAGGAAAGCCGAGCGATGCCTTAGAAGATCGATTAATTGTAGGGGAGCGTGTATCGGCGTTATTGAACGCGCCCATGCTGCTAAGCGGAGACGGTGGTCGTTTCCGACGTGATGAAATTTCGGTCATGCATCGTTGGTTGCTTGATCATGGTTCCGCGCCAGATCGTATCGTGATCGACGATCAGGGCTACAGAACCTACGAAACCTGCAAACGAGCCGCTCGGGTCTATCGATTAAAAAAAGTAGTACTGATCACTCAACGATTTCATCTCGGACGTGCAATTTATCTTTGCCGTTCTTTTGGGCTGGAGACCTATGGTGTCCCAGCGAACATACGTACATATAAAAAAGACCTCTGGTTTGTGACGCGAGATGTACTAGCGAGCCTAAAAGCCTGGCTCGATGTGAATATTATCCACCCTGACTCACCGGTGGAGTTATAGGTACTACTTCTTTCGGTGGAGAAGAGCCGTGATGATACTAGAAATAACGGCAATGGATGCCATAACGATTAAAATCAAATCGCGACTAAGTGCACTGGAGGATGTATAAACTGCCTCTAGAACCGGACCGGAAGTGCTCATGGGAGGGGGAAGGGTAGGGAAGTTAGACGGTGGGGGGTCGAGAATGGTTTCCCTGCCATGTTGAGTATATAAAATTTAGCAAAAACACTAAAAACATTTTACGACGCAAATATGCATTTGCACTCACAAAACCAACACACCACCTAAAGGGGGAGGGTGTTAATGGGGTGATTTGGTCCTCATGGGAATGTGAGGTGTTTACGTCATGAGTTCTACCTTCACTTGCGTCGTAAAAGATAGTGCTCGTTCTTCATCTGCTGCTTATCACAACTTTTCATGATGATCATTTACCAAGTTGCTGGGTAGGGTAGATAACAACACTAAGTGCGAGACGGGTGAGGGTGTTATGGCCGAGGCGTGTCTCGACCAAGTATCTGGCGACTGTAAAAACTGAATTTTCGCTCAATGGAGCCTAGGAACAGAGATCAAAGAGGTACTAGGATACCACCTATGCTAAGAGTCGTACAATATATCTTATACGAAGCATGAGGTTGGGTTACCGTATATAGGCTCGTCCTGGGATTCTAACATCGATTTGCAGTGGCCGGCGCGCTATATAGTCCTTATCCCGCAAAATCGACTGGATACGCTCAACCTGCCCTTCTAATGGTTGCGCTAGATCCAGTAAGGCTTCTGCCGATCTATCGATCTGTACAGAAACCTGTTGTGCATCTAATTCCCGTATATGTGCATACGCAAGTCTATGATCTTCCAGTGACTTCCCAAGCTCTAATAAACGCTTCATGGATGGGACATCTAGAGTTGTCGTCGCCTTTCGGACATAGACAATCCCATCGAGCTTATGTGTCGTAAAATCTGTAGCAAGGAACCGCTTCTTGGCAGCAGTGAGTACTGCTGTATCCGTCAGCTGCACGCCAGCCGGCCTTGCTACGGTACATGTCAGAAATTCCTCCCCGTTCTGTGTGATGTAGAGAAACCTAGATCCAAATACGATCTTGAGTCGTAAAATATTGTTACTGGTTTTCCCTACTTCAACTTGCTCGGCATAGAGGGCTTCTTGTATCCCCTGCTCTAGCTTTCTTTCTGGCAGAAAATAGCGCTGACGCTTAGACCAAGGTCGAGCTGACTGCCCATCTAAAATCGAGAACACGGTCGGTAGCACGTCCATGGATGTGACCGCTCCCCCACTCGCTTGAATCTCTACATCGTGAACATCGAAATACTCTGAACGAAGAAAGAAAAATGCCCAACCAATCAGCGCTATGCAGCCGAGAACGAGGTATGGCGTACGAAGGGAAAGGTGCGACGACATAGCTCCTGATAGCTAGTCTACCAAGCGACGTGGGATTGTTGGAGAGAGGCGAGCCAAAAGATCGTGATGGATGGTCCCCGCACGAGTATACATGTCTTCTACGTCAGCCCCCGGACCAATAAGCGTAACTTCCGTCCCCACAGACACGACCTCTGCTACATCTGTAATGTCTACCATACACATATTCATGCAAATACGACCCAAGACAGGGCACGGCTGTCCGTGAATCACCACACGGCCCTTCCCTGATAAAAGACGTGTATACCCGTCGTAGTATCCAATCGGCAAGACAGCAATTCGTGTCTCGCGCTCCGTGTGATACGCACGAGCATAGCCAATGGTCTCATTCGCGGGCACGGACTTTACTTGTGCTACGACCGTTTTCCAAACGAGTGCTGGACGCAATTGTGTGAGCTGAATACCCAACTGCTGCGCTTGTTGCTTCGTAAGCTCTGAAGACCAAATGCCGTAGAGCGAAATACCCGCACGCACTGCTTCAAAACGTGACTCTGGAAGACCAAGAGCTGCCGCACTGCAGGCAGTGTGACGCTGCAAGGACTGGATTCCATGATCACGCAAGACCTTCTCATACACCTCAAAACGCCTCAGCTGCTGGTGCGGATACTCTTTCAACTCATCTTCTTCTACATTTGCAAAGTGCGTGCAGAGGCCTTTTACGGTGATCCAAGGACTTTTCTTAAGAAGCTCAATAACGAGCGAGAGCTCCGTCTCAGGGATCCCTTGGCGGTAGAGGCCCGTCTCAACTTCAAGATGGATCGTGCATGAGGATCGCTTTTCTTGCGTCGTAAAATGTAGTTGTTTGAGCTGTTCAAAAGAGGCAACTGTGAGTTCCAGATTTGCCTCTAATGCCTGCCCTATCTCGCCCTGAGGAACGTAGCCCA
Organism: uncultured Gammaproteobacteria bacterium; assembly: GCA_964513705.1. Classification (GTDB taxonomy): domain Bacteria; phylum Patescibacteriota; class Patescibacteriia; order 2-12-FULL-60-25; family 2-12-FULL-60-25; genus JAGOTP01. The sequence continues at coordinate 1,953 of CAZENZ010000049.1, read as the reverse complement.
AGATGACGATAGGTTGACTGACACCTGTTGTACGTAGTTTTACTCCCTCCTCTACACGATCAACCGCAAACCCTTCAGCAAGACCTTTCAGCGCTTCGGCAACCAAAGAAAGCCCATGCCCATATGCGTCAGACTTCACAACTGCTAACACGTTAGCGGGAGAAACAATCTTTGCTAACGCTCGATAGTTGGAGCGAAGGGCTTCACCTGATACCTCGATCCAGGTCTTCATGAAGAACCTTATTAGCCAATGCGATCAAAGCCGCAATACGGACGTAAGACCTCGGGAACGGCAATGCTGCCATCAGCTTGTTGATACTGTTCAAGTATCGCAATAAGACCACGTGACATCGCAAGCGCTGTCCCATTCAATGTGTGAAGAAGCTCAACCGTTCCATCAGCTTTGCGATAGCGGATATTGAGTCGACGCGCCTGGTAATCGGTGCAATTCGAGGTGCTCGTGACCTCTCCCCAACCACCTTTTCCTTCAGCCTTCCCCCACATCCAAGCCTCAAGATCGTACTTACGATAGGCCGGACCACCCAAATCACCCGTACAAATATCAACCACACGGAAACGTAAACCGAGTTTTGTAAAAATACGCTCTTCGAGACGGCGCAGTTCCTGGTGTAAACCTTCTGACTGACCCGGTGTCGCAAACACGAACATCTCCACCTTCGTGAACTGGTGAACGCGATACATGCCGTAGGACTCTTTCCCGTAAGCACCGCTTTCCTTACGAAAACAATGCGACAACGCAACGAAACGAAGTGGCAAGTCCTGTTCCTCAAGAATCTCATCTTTGAAGTAGCCGCCCATCGGAATTTCTGCCGTTGCGATCAGTGACAGATCAGTTCCTTCGACACGATAGATTTGATCCTCCGAACCACGCGGGTTGAACCCCGTACCGGCCATAACATCAGTTTTTGCAACATCTGGGGTTTGAATTGGATGAAAGCCTTCAGCGACCAGTTCCTTCAACACCCACTGGATCAGTGCCTGCTCAAGCAGCATGAGCTTGCCCTGCATAAAATAGAATTTGGAACCGGCAACTTTCGCTCCACGATCAAAATCTAACAGATTCAACTCTCTGGCAAGTTCTGTGTGAGCCTTTGGTTGAAAATCAAAGTGCTGTTCTTCGCCAAACACCGCAATCTGGACGTTTTCTTCGTCAGAGGCTCCGGTAGGACTTTCCGAATGCGTGTGGTTTGGAATTTGTGAGAGCAACTCCTTCCACTGTTCTTCGGTAATAGCCAGGTTTGGCTCGGCTTCAACGATCTTTTGCTTGAGATCCTTGCCACGCTGAACCAAGGCAGGTCGATCTTCAGGGGACGCCTTGGCAACCTGGTCCGCGATCTGATTGCGCTCCTGACGCAAAGCATCGAGTTCCTGAATTAAACGAGAACGTAGCCCGTCCAACGCCAAAAGCTGGTCAAGATCGACTTCAACCTGGCGACGAGCAAGGTTTTCGCGAATACCTTCAGGATCGGCACGGAGCGTCTGGATATCAATCATAGGGGTATAGAAGAACTCTAGCTATTGAGTGAAGAATGAGCAACCGACTGAACGGATACAAACAATCCACGACGAATAAGTTCTGCTTCAAGGGCGTACGGCAAACCATGGCGCTCTTCGCCCAACAAACAGACGTGGGGACGAAGCTGATCAATAGATCGGATTGGCTCTTCCGGATGCGCTAGAAATGCCTTCTCAACCATCGAATGGGACTGCACGCGCTCTAAACGTGCGAGCTCCCCCATCGCCGGCAACTGGTCGTGATGCTCGAGGAGTACTCGATCGCGTACAACCAGCACGTATACACGCTCGCCCTGAAGACGGGCGGCGTGAAAATATGGAGTGTAAGCATCCATCGGTCGATCGAAGATGCCGTAACAAAGGACAATACGCATACGAAGGAACAAAACCCGGGACTACTCCATCAGCGAGAAGTCT
>CAZENZ010000048.1:0-9004 GCA_964513705.1 uncultured Gammaproteobacteria bacterium | reverse complement strand
CGCCGTGATACACTATGCCTATGTTGATAGGCATTGATGCATCACGCGCAGATCGCCTGCATAAAACGGGGGTGGAATGGTATGCCTGGCACCTGATTCAGTCGCTCAAGCGACTTCCGGAACAGGAGGCCTATAACTGGTTGCTGTACTCACGTCAATCGCTTTCACCTCAGTTGGGTGATGCGCCTGCGAATTGGCATGAGCGTGTCTTGTCTTGGCCACCGAAGTTTTTGTGGACGCAGCTTCGCATGAGTTTTGAGCTTGCGCGCCATAAGCCAGATGTGTTGTTTATTCCGGCACATGTCTTGCCGCGGGTACTACCTCGCCGAACGATTGTCACCGTGCATGACGTCGGATTCTTGCGTCATCCGGAGCTCTATGGAACGGTTCAGCGTTGGTGGCAGTCTGTGAGTACGCATGACATGTTACGCCGTGCGACCCGTATCTTAACGGTGTCTGAATACTCTAAGCAGGAGATTTTGCATTTTTGTCAGGTGGACGCAGATCGTGTGAAGGTCGTGTATCCAGGAGTGGATCATCTATCGCAAGAAGAAGTAACGCCATTCGAAAAACAGGACGTAATTGATCGCTATCGCATCAGCGGTCACTACTTTTTGTATATTGGTCGTCTGGAGGCAAAGAAAAATATTCTGACATTGATTGAAGGCTTCCGTCGCTACAAAGAGGATCGCGGCCTGGGTGACCCGTTATCGCTTGTGTTGGCGGGTGTTCCCGGTGAAGGCTATGAACAAATTCAGACGGCGATTGAACGAGCTGGTCTTGGAAATGCAATCATTCAAACCGGTTACATTGCGGAAGAAGACAAGCGCGCCCTGCTCGCGGGCGCGGTCGCCTTGGTGCATCCATCTTGGTACGAGGGATTTGCGTTTTCGTGTCTTGAGGCACAGCTCATGTCTTGTCCGGTTGTGTGTTCGCGCGCTGGCGCGTTGCCGGAGGTGGTTGGGGTGGAGTGTGCTGCGTGGTTCGACCCAGCCGATCCGGAAGCATTAGCGCACATGCTCGATCAAATCACACGTGATGAAGTTTTACGTAGTCAGTTGCGCCAAGCGGGCGCTGAGTGGGTTAAGCGATACACCTGGAAGCAGGCGGCGCAGGATGTCCTAGACGAAATACGTGGGACTTCGTAGGCTTACCACCATGCAAAGTCCATACGCCCGTGTTCACTGCATCGGTATTGGCGGAATTCACGTGTCCGCTGTAGCGAAATTGTTGATATCCCTTGGTGTACGGGTGACCGGATCCGACCTGGTGGAAAATGAACAGGTGAACGTATTGCGTGGGTTGGGAATAACGGTGGCGATTGGCCATGTTCCTGAAAACGTTCCTGCAGATGCTCAGGCGGTTGTGTTCTCCTCGGCTGCTAATGAAACGAATCCTGAGCTGCGTGCAGCGAGAGAGCGGAATCTTCCTGTGTATAACAGCCACCAGTTCCTGGGTGTATTGGGCGAGTCGATGAAGCAGATCGTAGTAACGGGCACTCATGGTAAGAGCACGACGACCGCCATGTTAGGCGTCTTGTTGAAAGAAGCTGGTTTGAATCCGACGGTAGTTGTCGGTACGAATGTCCCACAGTTCGCGCAGGGAAATCTTGAGATCGGTGCATCTGATTGGTTGCTTGTGGAAGGGGATGAATTTGACCACCATTTCCTGTCGTATCGTCCGTCTGTCTTGGTTATCAATAACATTGAGGCCGACCATTTCGATATCTTTCCAACCATGGAAGCGTTGAGACAAGCCTATCGCGATCTGTGTACACGTGTAGTGGATGGCGGTTGCGTGATCGTGAATGGCGACGACGCAGAGTGTCAGACGCTTATTGATGAACTTCGGCAACACTTGCAGGCGCATAACGTGGGAATTGTTTTTGTGGGTGAATCGGGTGGGTGTGAAGTGCGATTGCTGGGGCGGAGAGTGAAGGAGGGGACGCAAGAATTTCGTCTTCAGTCACTCTTGTCAGGGCAGGAAGTTACCTTGCCGCTGCAGATTCCCGGAGAAATGAACGTTCGTAATGCAGCGATGTGCTATGCCGTAGCCGAACGTCTGGAAGTTCCACTCGCGAAAACAGTGACAGGTCTTGGGGTATTTCGTGGTGTCTGGCGTCGTTTGGAAAAGATAGGTGAGAAAGATGGTGTGACGGTTTTTTCTGACTATGGTCATCATCCAACGGCGGTTGCGCGTACGCTCGAAGCTGTAAAAGAATTCTACCCGGATCGACGACTCGTTTTGTGCTTCCAGCCACATCACCGCAATCGTACGAAGCACTTGTTCTTGGAGTTTGTGTCGAGCTTCGATTTGGCGGATGTACTACACTTGTGTGAGATCTACGACGTGAAGGGACGCGATCAAGTAGAAGATGAGGCGATTTCATCACGAGACTTGGTTCAAGCGATTCAACATCATGATGCGGATCGCGGAGTTCATCGTGAGCTCGTCTTTGCTGAGAATCCGCAAAAATCGTTAGAAGCGCTACAGACTCAATTGAAATCTGGTGATGTGTTGGTCGTTATGGGGGCGGGGGACATCTATACCATTACCTATGCTCTCGTCTGATCAGGTTTCCGCTTTTTTACATGCCATTTCTGGCACCATCGAGAATGAGCCGATGTCCAAACATACGAGTTTCCGTATCGGAGGCCCTGCGCGTTTATATTATATTGCCAATTCGTCCGATGATGCGATAAAGGCATTCGAGGTTGCTAAGGCGTTGGGAATTCCTGCGGTAACATTTGGCGGCGGTTCTAATCTACTTGTATCAGATGATGGGTATCAGGGCCTTTTGTTACAGGTTGCGAACCGTTCGATGTCTATTGATGGAACGCGAGTGATCGCAGAAAGTGGCGTTATTACCGGCCTTGTAGCTCGTAAAAGCGTTGATGCGGGGCTTACGGGATTTGAGTGGGCGATTGGGGTACCCGGCACGATTGGCGGTGCTATCTATGGTGATGCTGGGTGCTACGGGGGCGAAATGCGAGACGTAGTCGTCACTGCCGACGTCTACCGTATTCGGGATGGTCAGCGTCTCACGCTCACTAAAGATCAGTGTGAATTTGGCTATCGTGAAAGTCTGTTTAAACGTGAACCACATCTGATTCTTGGGTGTGTATTGGAATTGAGGGCGGCATCTGATCCGAGCGCTAGTAAGCAGCGCATGGAAGACATAATGCGACAACGAAAAGAGAAACAGCCGTTGGAGCAATCGAGCGCTGGCTGCGCTTTCAAGAATTTTGAATTTACGAACGAGTCTGAGATCGAGCTTCTGCGTCGTGAAGTTGATGTTCCGGAATCGATGTTGAAGAATAAATCCTTAGGGGCTGGCTGGCTGGTGGATCAGGCTGGTTTATTAGGTCAAGCCGTAGGCCAAGTGGAGGTGAGCATGAAACACGGAAACTTTTTAGTGAACAAAGGCCAAGCGCGTGCTCAGGATGTGATTGGCTTGATTTCGCTTATTAAACGCAAGATTCGCGATGAGTTTGGGATCGAAATGCACGAAGAGGTCCAATACGTGGGATTTGAATAAAGAGACTGCTTCTTAGGAAAATAATTTATTATTAACTTGAGATAAGGCACAGGCTCGTGCCGGGAGGGTCCACTCGCGTGGTCCCGGCACGAGCCTGGAGGCCCGTCTCTGTTCGCCTGGTCGGCGTCTGTGCGACTGCCGCCCCGCGCGTCAGTCGCAGGTGCAGCCGTGGGGCGTGCACCGGCGCGTGCAGCGCGCCGGCATCGACCGCGTGTCGTGGGCGAGCACGGCGCCGATGCGCCGCTGGAACTCCCGCGACCAGTCGACGTAGTCCTCGACGGCGGCGTCGAGGTCGGTCGCGGGCGGCTCGGGCGGGCGCACCGCCACGGGCACCGGGACCAGGACCAGGTAGGCCTGGGCCGGCGCAGCGCCGCCCGACGACTGCTGCGGGGGCGCCACCGTGGTTGCCGGCGTCACGGTCGGCGCCGGGGGCGGGGTGCTCGCGCAGCCCAGGGCCGCGGCGAGCGCGAGGCAGAGATCGGTGAAGGGGCGACGGTTCATCGAGGGTTCCTCCTGCATGGGGCCCGCGGGATGCGGGTCGCTTCTGCGCAGCTACTGTGGAGAAAACCTCTAAAAAAGGCAAGAAGGAGCTATTTGTCCGTTCCGGTCCCGCTCGCTATGCTTTAGGAGAAGGATTTGTTCTCTAGCCGTTACCCTTTATGACCATCAACACCACGTATCATGGGATTGAGTCCACTCCGGCGATCGCTGCTTATGTTGAAGAGAAAATGCAGGGCTTAACCAAGTATTTTGATGGAATTCAGCACATTGATATTGAGATTGGTCTGTCCTCTCATCATCATCAAAAAGGCGATATTTTTCTATGTAAAGCCGTCGTTCAGACGCTGAGCCAGGTCATGAAGATCGAAAAAGAAGAAGAAGAATTGTATAAAGCGATCGACAAGGTCCGAGACCACCTTCGCACGGAACTCTCCTCTTTGAAGGAAAAGATCCAAGATCGCCATCATGGCGAGGGCGTTTAGCCGCTGTTTTAGCCAAAAGAAGCGCTTTCACTGGTAAGTGAGAGCGCTTCTTTATTTCCTGGACGATTCCGGCCTGAATCGCTACTATCCAGCAGACGTATGTCTTTCCTAAACAAACTCTTTGGAGATCCAAATGCTCGTGAAGTAAAGCGTTTTCGGGCGGTGGTCGATCGGATCACTGCGCTTGAGTCTGGTCTTCAGGCTCTCTCGAACGAAGAATTAAAGGCGAGGAGCGCCAGCTTGAAGGAGCGGGTCCAGGCCGGGACTTCTCTTGATGATGTCGTGGAAGAGGCCTTTGCTCTGGTTCGTGAAGCTTCGCGTCGAGTCACGAAACAACGTCACTACGATGTGCAGTTAGTCGGTGGTCTCGCTCTTCACAAAGGGATGATCGCTGAAATGCGCACGGGTGAAGGAAAGACCTTGGTGGCGACATCTCCAGCATTTTTGAATGCCCTAACAGGAAAAGGGGTGCACGTGGTGACGGTTAACGACTATCTGTCACGTCGTGACGCGGTTTGGATGGGACAGATTCACCACGCGCTTGGTTTGTCTGTTGCGTGTATCCAGCACGGCGCGAGTTTTTTGTACGATCCGGAATTTAAAGCCGAACCAAAACACGATGAAGAACGCGATGCGACAGGAATGTTCCATGTTGACATGGATTATTTGCGTCCAGTCACACGTCAAGAGGCCTACAAGGCTGATATTACGTACGGCACCAACAATGAGTTCGGATTTGATTATTTGCGCGATAACATGGCGCCAAGCCTCGCGCAGAAGGTGCAGCGTGGTTTGAACTACGCGATTGTCGATGAGGTCGACTCGATTTTGATCGACGAAGCACGTACCCCGTTGATTATCTCGGCGCCAGCGCAGGAACCAGAGGAGCTCTACTATCGCTTCGCGGAGCTTGTGACGCGTTTGGTGGAAAAGGATGATTATCAAGTTGATGAAAAACTTCGTACTTCTTCGATTACAGAAGCGGGTATTGCCAAAATGGAAGGTTGGCTCGGTATTGAGAACTTGTACGGCCAAGGCGTCCGCATGGTTCATCACTTGGAGCAGGCGCTGCGTGCGCATGCCCTGTATCGACGCGATCGTGACTATGTTGTGAAGGATGGTGAAGTAATCATCGTTGACGAGTTCACTGGGCGTTTGATGCAAGGCCGTCGTTATTCGGAAGGTTTGCACCAAGCGATCGAAGCCAAGGAGCACGTGAAAATTCAACGTGAATCGGTCACGCTCGCGACGATTACTTTTCAGAATTATTTCCGCTTGTACGGAAAGTTGTCCGGTATGACGGGCACGGCTGCGACGGAAGCCGAAGAATTCTACAAAATCTACAAGCTCGATGTTCTCACTATTCCGACGAACAAAGATAGCCAACGCAAAGATTTGCCAGATCTTTTGTATCGCAACGAGTTAGGGAAGTTCAAGGCGGTTGCCAAGGAAATCAAGCGTCGCAGTGAACTAGGTCAGCCGGTATTGGTCGGTACAGCAAGTATCGCAAAGAACGAGGTGTTGAGTGAGCTTCTGACGCAGAGCGGAATTCCACACAACATGCTGAATGCGAAGAACCATGAGCGTGAAGGTGAGATCATCGCTCAGGCTGGTCGTCGTGGGGCTGTGACGGTTGCGACGAATATGGCTGGGCGCGGTGTCGACATTATTTTGGGAGGAAATCCTCCAGAGAAGAGTGAAGCGGATGCGGTGCGTGCGCTTGGCGGATTGCACGTGATCGGTACAGAACGCCATGAATCACGTCGTATCGATAACCAGTTGCGTGGTCGCGCGGGTCGTCAGGGGGATCCTGGGACCACCCAGTTCTATGTTTCCACAGAGGACGATTTGATGCGCATCTTTAGCTCTGAGCGCATGAAGCGTGTAATGGAAGTCACAAAGCTGCCAGAGGATGAAGCTATTCAGAATGTGGTCCTTACAAAAGCGATCGAGTCAGCGCAGCACAAAGTGGAAGGGCATAACTTTGATATTCGTAAGCATGTCTTGGAATACGACGATGTTCTCAACAAGCATCGAACCGCGATCTACAAAAAACGCAACGATATCTTGGAGGCGTCAGAGCAGGCAACGATCGAAGGGAAGCGTCCGCTCACACCGTTCGTGCTCGAAATGTTTGAGGGCGAAGCGGAGCAGATTGTGGCGGCTTGCACGACGGCCGAACATGCTGGTGATTGGGAGATGGAGCGCCTGCGTGAAGCGTGTAAGTTGATTCTTCCGTTGGGTATGGAGGTTGAATTGCCAAAGGTGGAGGAAGATATGATGGAGGGTGAGCGTCAGGCGGAGGTACGTACCAAACTGATCGAAGCGATCATGGCGGCTGTGAAAAAGGCCTACGCTGCCTTTGAGGAACATGTGGGTGATCAAGTTTCGCTGGGTGAAATCGAAAAGATTGTACTCTTGCGTTCGATGGATGATCTTTGGATTGAACACCTGGAGAACATGGAGTATCTGCGCCGGGGAGTGAACCTCCAGGCCTATGGTCAACGTGATCCGCTCGTTGAATACAAGCGAGAGGCGTACCAACGCTTCCAGGAGTTGTTGAACCTTATTCAGCAACGCGTGACGCACACGATCTTCAAGGTGAAATTCGTGCGCGACATGGCAGAGGCTGAAGGAAATAAGGTAGACGCACTCACGCCTTCAACAGAAGTGACGGGCGGTGAAGAGGCGCTCAAGCAGTTTGCAGGGGAGCAGCCATCGGCAAAAGACACGAAAGATGTTGGCCGCAATGATCCCTGCCCATGTGGATCAGGAAAGAAATACAAGAAGTGTCACGGGGCATAAGAAAGACGGGGTATGCGCCAATATTCCAAACGGTTGCTTCCTGGCCAGGACGTACGTGCGGAAATTGAGCGATTCGCCAAAGAACGAGACGTAAAAGCGGCGTGTGTGATTTCGCTCGTCGGAAATCTATCACGCGTCGTTTTGCGGATGGCTGATGGCAAGACGGTCAAAGAGTGGGTAGGATCTTACGAGATTGTGTCAGCAACGGGAACCATTGCTCCAGAAGAATCGCACATCCACATAGCCGTCTCTGATAGTGAGGGTACGGTGATTGGCGGCCATCTCAAGGTGGGTTCTATGGTCGGTGTCACCTGTGAGCTTGTGATACTCGCCTTTGATGATGTTGAGTATGCTCGAGAGTTCGAAGCATCGACCGGCTACGATATGCTCGTCGTAAAACCAAGAACCTAAGTATGCCAAGCTATTCTGTCCCGATCTCTGCCAAGGGCATCGTGTTTGATGAGGGGAAAGTTTGGCTCCGCAAGAACGAGCGCAATGAATGGGAAATTCCTGGCGGGAAAGTGGATCCTGGTGAGCAACCGCACGAAACAGTCGTACGTGAGCTGAAAGAGGAGCTCGGATTTGATGTTCGAGTAAAACGCATTGTCCAAGCGTGGATGCACACCATCAAGGTTTCGCTGGATGAATCAAAAGGAGTACTCGTGGTGTCGTATGTGTGTGAGTTGTTGGAAAAGTCTGGCAATTTTGAATTAGAAGGAGAAGCCGGACATGCTTCATTTGAACGGTTTTCACCAGAAGAGGTGCAGGCATTGAATATGCCTGCGTTTTATAAAGAAGCCATTAAGCGGGCCATAGATGTTAATAAAGCAGGCGCTGCTTGACGATTGGTGTGGTTAGGCAGAGTCTTGCATTAGCTCGCTCCTCGCCTAGGGCATGCGAAGTGTCGAGCTGGGAAGGTCGTCGATATGTTTATTACTCGGTTGAAGGAGTCGGGTCCGGTTCGTGTCCCCGTCTCGCGAGCGGGTCTCGCTCACCTGCGGGTGATGGCGGGAGATCCAGAGTGCGCGGGACTGCGGATCGAGGTCTTCGGTACGGAGACGGGCGAGTCCCATGTGGTCTTTCTGCACGAGCTCAGCCTCGAGCAGGAAGGCATTACGTGGGTGCAGAGTTCGTCCTCGTGCGAGTCTCACACGGGGCCGTAGATCAGCTACTGGGCCGGTCGTCCCCATCATTGGCGACCTTTCAATGCAGTGGCATAATCGCTACCTCCTCAGATAAGAAGCGTTTTTTCTATGTCTATTGAACGCTATCAAGTTTCCCTCAAGGTTATTTTGCGCGACGAAATGGGTCGAGTTTTGGCTCTCAATGGACGCGTCGGGGGTATGTACGAAGGACATTATGATATTCCAGGGGGTCGCATCGATGAATCAGAATTTTCCATACCGTTCGCAGAGATCCTACGTCGAGAAGTTACCGAGGAACTTGGTCCAGATATTCAGTTCACGGTACATGACACGCCGGTGGCGCTTGGTCGTCATCGGTCTCGTGAGGGATTTTGTGTGCTGTACGTCTATTTTGAGGGTGAGATTGAGAAGACGGACGTTGCAGTGAATATCAGCAAAGAACATGCTGGCTGGGCCTGGCTCGATCTATCGAAACAACCTCTGGAAAAGTTGTTTACATCTGGCATCTTGGAAGGTATGAAACAGTGGTATAC
>CAZENZ010000047.1:0-9598 GCA_964513705.1 uncultured Gammaproteobacteria bacterium | reverse complement strand
AGGATTTTCTCTATCGTGCAGCACTTGCGTTTGAAGTACGGTCCGAAACGGGACGGCAAATATCCAGCAAGCAGCTCAGAATGGTGCAGGAGATGTTTAAGGGGTGGCATGTTCCATCGAAGCCTTCTATTTATTATAGGGATATTGAAAATCCATTTACGCCTCTGCTTGAGATATTAGCGACTGGTGTATGCCCTCTTGGTCTTGATGGTGGTGATACGTATCGATTATTGATGGTGGCTGAGTAAGAAAGAAACGGCTTATTTTAGCTAAAATGATAGTCGAGGAATTTTTTGCTACTTACTCGTATGGTACTCTCTTTATAATATAATGTCAATACCTTATATTATTTACCCTCAGAATTGAGGTGAAAAACAGTTTCTGGTACCATCTGACGTAGTATGGCAGAAATCATTGCAGTCGTGATTGGAATCTTAGTTCTGATCATTGGGTTCGTGATCTACAAGATCGGTCTCGAAATCCTCGACGAAGGAGACTACTTCTTTTATGCGGTCGCCTTCTTTTTGATCTTGTTCTTTGTGGCTGGGATCGCCTTGTATTTTATTTTGCCGCGTCCGCTCAAGAATGCCGACTTGGGTACGCTTGCGCCAGGTCGTGTGTTGAATAATGTGACAGCATTTGCGAACAGTATGTACGGCGACAAGCTCCCCGCGCCGACAGTTGAATCGATTAGCTATTCGGTTGAGTAGACGGCTCCGTTTTTGAAAGGGTTATTCCGGGATCGTCGCGTGAAGCTCCTCGTTGTGAGGATGCTTGCCTTCGATAAGTGCTTGGAGCCGTGCGTGGCCCATCGATGGGGCTGAGCCATAGCCATTCCAGGCGAGCCGCGCGAGTCCGCCTGAGCGTCTCCAATCTAATAACCACTCGCTGACGGTTGAGAGCTCTAGTGGTGGTAATCCAGCCTGTACGCCACGTATCCATGCATAACGTGCTTCTTCTTGTCCGCCGATAGGCGGTTGAACAATCAAGGGAATACCAAGACCTGCGTAAAACACCCAAGGACTCGCTGCTGACCACAGGATGTCGATGCTTGGAAGTGCTTTTGTGAAGGAGGTGAACGCGGTACTGCTGGTCTCGTGCGCGTGTACAACAAGCGATGAACCAAGATGACGGTGAAGTGTTTGGTTGCGGGCGATCGCTTCGATCGAATGAGCTCGATCTGTATTTGTGCCGGTAAATAGATGGATGATGAGCTCGCCATTGCGAATGGCTTTGCCAGCGCCTTCAAATAATCGAATCAGATCACCTGTTCGCCAGCCACTATCAGCGACCAAGCCAAGGGTGAGCGGCTTATGTGCGCCACTCGGTCTCTTGTGTGGCCGAAAAATTTGGTCGGGATCAAGACGTGTGATGCGCGCTTCAACGTCTGCTGGGAGTCCTTTGGACGAAATCGCTTCAGGCGCTAACGGGAATCCGAAGTGATGAATATTGGTGGCGGGGACGCCGTACGCCAGTAAACGATCCTGTGCCATCTGAGTTGGGACAAGATATTGAATGCGCGTATTAGCTGGATTGAGCGGTGCCCAGGCGCGGGACGGATCAGCGGCGTGGCAGACGAGATAAATAGGCCCTGGGTAGGCATGGACTTCAGCGCTAAACGCCAGGACCTGTGAACTGGTCACAAGTGGAAGGGGCTTCCTTGCTAGGTGTTGAATGAAATCACGTCCGAGATGCTGATGTTGGAGGCAGTAATAAAATTCGATGAGACGACGATTCCAATTGGCTTGCTCACGGTGTGGATAGCGCGAAGGGAGTCTATGGACAACGCGCTCTAACAAACCACGTAGTGGACGTCCAACGAATGGGATGTTGCTCAAAGAGGCGAGCAGCGATGGTTGCTCTTGGAGATGTTCCCAAAGCGCCTTGTCATGATGCGAAATGCCGGGATAATTGTCCGCGCGAAGAACGAAGCCTTCATGAGCGAGGTCGGAACACGCCTGAGTGAGAATATCGACGCCTTGACCAAGAGGGGCTGAAACAACCCAGGCACGAAAAGAACGAGTGGCCATGTGCCACAAGTATATCACATTCGAGCACCGCCGATTATTTTTTTGCGCGTCGTGGAGCGGATGTTTTTGAGGGAGAAGAAGGTGAGTTCACCATACCAACCATGTCGATTTCCTTGGTGTAGCGATCAAAATGATCATCGTAGGCTTTTTGAATGAGTTGTTCGAGCTGTTCTGCGCTTGTGTTGGTGAGACGATTACCAAGTTCTTGCTCAACGTCTTGTCGGGCGCGATACCAAGCCCATTCGTCTGTGTAGGCGTACCAGCTGTATTCCCACAGACGATCTTCTTCTTCATGAAACTGGGTGTGTGCCTCTTCGGGGCTCATGTCGAGTAGTCGTTCAACGTGTGCCAAGAGCGCTGGTGGATCCTGACTTTCCTCGCCAGATTCACGTCGAAACGTCTCGTCTATGATGTAGCGGCCCAGGACTGAACGATGAAGATCAATGAGTTGTTCGTGAGTCAAGCCGACGGAATAAAAGGCGTCTTTCATAGAGAAGCTTTCGGTGTTGGAAGGGGGGCAGGAACGGGGAGTGGAAGCAGCTGTGCATTTCGTACGCGAAGCGGAAAGCAGGTTCTGCCGGCACCGTGGTCCCAGGCGGTGAGAACGCTGCCATCTGGAAGTGTCGCGGGTGCGGCGCGGTTCATCGACTCTTCGTTTGACCTAGGAAGGTCGAAAGTCGCGCAGAGTTCGTAGGTGCTCGTAGTGGATGTTCCGGTTGTGCGGTACTCATAGATGACGCTCGTCGCTGGATCGCGTAGTTCAATCGAGAGATAGGGTTGTTCTTGGGCGACGTTTTCGAGTTGTTCTGGAAGAGCGTTGTGTTGTTGGGCGTAGGTGTCGATTGCGTAGCTAATCTGGCTAAGGCTGTTCACGCGTCGTTCGTCGAGGGCGTAGCGACGACGAGTGGCGGGGGAGCCAGAGACGTACAATCCTGCCACGATCGCTGCAACGACGGCTGCGCAGAATGCCCAACGAATGACACGAATGCCAAGAGGGGTTTTCATATTAGGCTTTGTTGGGTGTTTCATCGCGACGCAAGTCCCACAAGTAATAGCCAAATGCCGTTCCGGCGATCACGAGAACAACTGCTACCTTGAATAAGAAGCGTGTCGTGAGCTCGCCGGATAGGAGTGAGCCCACCAACACGATCAAGTCGACAATGATGCTCACTGCGGCGATGAAAAGCGTGAGGTAGGTGAGCCATTTGCGTACTTTGGATTTTCGTTTCTCGGGATCTCGTTCGAGGCCCTTTTCTAAAATGCGACTCAATACCACAAAGATGGGGAAGGTGATGATGAGCGCGGCGGTAGACATGCGAATAGTTGAGAGCGCCGATGTACGTTCGTACACGCCCTGCAGGGCATCAGGAATTGAGCGTTCCACCAAGGAGAACAGCAAGCTTCCAAACGAAACGCTGGTAATGTAAAGCGTCAAAAACAGCACGAGATATAAAAACGCCTCGCGCGCCGAAAGATAGGGTTCACGACGTGGAATGGGTAATGAAAATCCGTCGACCAGAACGAACTTGTGAAGGGCTGCTTGGATTTCTTCTTCGGGCCAACCCGCTTTTTTCAGTGCCTTGATAACGCTGTCCTTTGATTCACCCTGTTCAAGCGCTTGTTTGAGAAAGGGTTGTAAATCGTACGCCATAGATGTCTCTAGGCTACGCTGATTGCTGGTTTTTTTGAAGGTGTTCTTGGATGAGGCCGAGGAGTGTGTCTTTGCCTGTCCCCGTGCGTGCTGAAAAGAACACGGCAGAAGCAGTGATGCCTTGGCGAATGAGTGCGTGCTGAAGCTGACTTTTCTCTGACTGGGAGAGTTTGTCGGATTTGTTGATCACGAGAATCCAAGGTAATTTTTGTTCCTGTAAGTAGAGCGCCATCTCGCCATCGAGGGGCGAGTCTAGGCCCACAGCTGCATCGATCACGAGCAGGATGAGCATGGGAGGCATGAGCAGCGTGTCGTAGATCATCTGCTCGAGTTCCTCGCGTTCTTTTTTTGATTGTTTGGCGTAGCCGTAGCCTGGAAGATCTAGGAGGGAAAAAGCCTTGCCAAAAGTATAGCGATTGATGAGGCGGGTCCGGCCTGGGGTGTTACTGGTACGTGCCAGGTCGTTCCGACCACCAATACGATTCACGAGGCTAGATTTCCCCACGTTTGAACGCCCAACCAGGGCAATATGTGGCAGGTTTGGTGGAAGATCTTGTGGGGTAGGATAGCTGCGTTCAAATGCGGCGGGGGTGAATTGCATGGGGCTGAGCTTAGCAAACTTGGCATAAATCCCCCAGAGGGGCATGCTACGAGCTACTATGTCTACCTGGAATGAGATCCAACAGGCCTCAATCGACCTTCATCGAGCAAACAAGGGCGTGATTCAAATGCAGCCAAAGCAGTCGATCGAAAATCGGGCGGATCTGACCCTCGTGTATACCCCGGGTGTGGGTGCCGTTTCGAGTTTAATCGCGGAGCATCCAGAAGAGGCAGATCAGTTGACCTGGCGCAAGAATACGGTGGCGGTTATCTCTGACGGATCGGCTGTGTTGGGATTGGGAAATATTGGCCCTGCCGCTGCATTGCCTGTGATGGAAGGGAAATGTGCCATTTTTAAACGCTTTGCAGGAATTGACGCGGTGCCGATTGTATTGAATACGCAAGATACCGAGGAACTGATCAAAATATCGATCGCTCTTGCCCCAAGTTTTGGCGCACTCCAGTTCGAGGATATTGCTGCTCCACGCTGTTTTGAGATTGAGCGTCGTGTGCAGGAATCGCTGGATATTCCGGTGATGCATGACGATCAACACGGAACGGCGATCGTTTCGCTCGCAGCGCTCTTGAATGCCACGAAGATCGTTGGGAAAAAGCTGGAAGACTGTAGGATTGTCTTGAATGGGGCGGGTGCTGCGGGAACGGCCATCGCGAAGCTCCTTAAAGTCTACGGCGTACGAAGTTTGATTGCCGTTGATCGTACGGGTGCGATCTATCAGGGTCGACCAGATTTGAATCCCGAGAAGCAGGCGCTAGCTGAGATCACGAATGAAGAAAAGCGTGCGGGTACGTTGGCGGACCTTGCCGCAGGGGCGGATGTGTTGATCGGCATTAGTGTAGCGGGCGCATTTTCTGCCGAGATCGTGAAGGGGATGGCGAAAGATCCAATCGTGATTGCGCTTGCCAACCCGGTTCCGGAGATTCTTCCAGATATCGCGAAAGCGGCAGGAGTTGCGGTTCTCGCCACGGGGCGCAGTGACTTCGCTAACCAGGTGAATAATGCCTTGTGTTATCCAGGTCTTTTCCGCGGCATGCTGGACCATGATGTCAAGAAAGTAACGGATGAAATCAAGTTGCGGGCAGCCAAAGCGATTGCCTCGATGGTTCCAAACCCAACGGCAGAGAATATTATTCCAACGATGTTTGATGAAGGATTGGTTGAAACGGTCGCAAAAAGTGTTTTGGTCCCATAAATACACGTGGCCACCTCACCATTGGGGCCGTTAGGGGTTCTTGATTGTTGTCGTCCGTGCGACAGAAAATGCAAAGCGACACTTGCAGAAATATTATTTTATTTAAATCAAGGGGTGGCATACACAAATCAAAAAAAGCCACAAAATGAGGCTAAATACAGGGAAAAAACAAGAATTCCGTAAATAACCAGTTTCTGGTACACTGACGGAGTCTTTTGGTCTGTATGATCCTTCTTGAACACGTAACGAAGGTCTATCCATCGGGTGATCCTGCTTTGCAGGACGTGTCGTTGCATATCGAGCCTGGTGAATTCGTTTCGATCGTCGGGCAAAGTGGCGCAGGAAAGACCACGCTGGCGAAATTGTTGATCGCGGAAGAACGTCCGACGAGTGGACGAATCATTATTGGGGGCTGGGACATCACGCATATTAAATCGCGTGAGATTCCGTATTTGCGACGCCAACTCGGTGTAGTGTTTCAAGACTACAAACTACTTCGTCAAAAAACGGTGTATGAAAATGTGGCGTTTGCCCTCGAAGTTGCTGGTGCTTCGATGAGTCGTATTCGTGAAGTGGTGCCACAGGTGCTGGCAATCGTTGGATTGTCGGAAAAAGCAGATCGTTTTCCGACACAGATCTCTGGTGGAGAGCAGCAGCGTGTGGTGATTGCTCGTTCGCTCGTGCATCGTCCGAAGGTCTTGCTGGCTGACGAACCGACGGGAAACCTTGATACCGTCAACACTCAAGAAATTGTAAATCTGCTGCTCAAGATTAACGCGTTTGGAACGACGATCGTGCTTGTGACGCATAATCGTGAAATCGTGAATGCTGTGCGTCGACGTGTTATTACGTTGAAGGATGGACGTATTGCAACGGATCAAGAGAAAGGGAAATATCACTTGCCTGTATGATGCGTACTTTTTGGCGCGTGTTTGTTGCCTCGATTCGCAATATCTGGCGAAACGGCTGGATGAGTTTGGCTACGATCTTCGTATTCTCATTGGCGTTATTGTCGGTGAATGTGTTGCTGGGTGTGCAATCGATCGTGGGAAGTGTGGCGAAGTCCCTCGAAGAAAAAGTAGATATTACCATCACGTTTAAATCGGACACGCCCCAAGCAGTTGTGACGCAAGCGAGGTTTTTTGTGCGTTCGTTGTCTCAGGTCAAAGATCTCACTGAGGTTTCTCCAGAACAAGCGTTGAAAGAGTTTAAAGAACTTCACAAGAATGATCCAAATGTGTTGGAAGCCTTGAATGAGGTTGGGGGAAATCCCTTGGGGGCGAAGTTGATCGTGAAGGCACGGCATCCTGACGAGTATCCGTTCTTGATTCAAGCCATTCAGAACCCGCAGTATCAGCCGTACATTGAACGTCAGACATATGATCGTCATGAGGGCGCGATTGCCATGGTTGAAAAGGCTGGTCGCAACGTGCGTTTGTTTGCTTCGGCGTTGATTGCGGTGTTTGCCTGTTTCGGGTTGCTTATGGCTTTTAATGCAATTCGTGTCGCGATTTATACGCAGCGTGATGAAATCGGGATTATGCGTTTGGTAGGAGCTTCAAATAGCTTTATTCGTGGTCCGTTCGTGTTGGAGGGGGTGTGGTTGGGTGTGATCGCGTTCTTGCTGTCTTCGCTGGCAACGTATGTACTTATTACTTGGAGTGAGCCGTTGTTTGTGCGAACCCTGGGTGTTGAGGGAGGAATTCGGGCGTTCTTTGAACAACGTTTGACTCAGATTGTGGCAATTGAGGCGGGCGGATTAGTGTTGCTCGCCATGGTGTCTTCCGCGATCGCGGCGGGGAGGTATAGTAAGCGTTAAGATCGTTCACGATATGTCACCTCGACACGAACACCTTCCGCAAGGCATTGATACGCGAGTTTCGGTTGTGCCGGCAACAGAGGCAGGTTTTGTTGATGAACCCTCTCGAGACACGCTGGATCGTATCAATATCACCGGACCACGACCTGGTTTTTTGCAGCGTGTTTCTCCAGAAGCGGCAATCTTTTTTGCTCTCGTTAGCGCGCACCTATCAAGTGAGCCTCGAGTGACCGCGAAACCAGAAAGAACTTCGATGGCTGCATCGTCTTCAGCGAGTCCCGTGCGTAGAGTACCGGCTGCAGCACTAGCCGTACCCTCATTAAAAGATGAGGTGCTCGCTTCGCCGAGTGAGCAAGAAGGGGCACCCTCACTGATGGTGCACGGGTTTCGAGAGGGGTTTGGTGTGAATGAGCGTACGTTTGCGCGTGATCTCGCGACGGCTCTTGGTCCGCTTATGATGTCTGAGGCGACACGGGGCGGTCATGAATATCGATTGAGCTATTCTACGCGGCAAGAAGAGTTATCAGATGTGTACTTTGGGTTGGACGGACATCAACATGCGGGGGCACGACGTCGACCTCGTTGGATAAAGCTCGCACATCATCAATTTGCTGCAGACGGGTCACATGACATTCTGGTTTTAGAGGCGGCACTCGGCATGAGTCGCGGCCATTTGGACTTTGAGAACGCCATGGTGACGCTTATCCACGAAATTATTCATGGATTAGGCAGAGAGCATAAACAATATTTCATTGATCGTGTGCGTGAGGGGGACGGTATTCCATTTCCCTATGTTCTTCAATTTTTTGAGGCAGCTCGTCAGGGTCGTCCCGTAAATTATGAGCACACGGGGGATGAATATCGTTCAAAGCTGCTGGAAGTCTTTTTCTTGGTGGGCGAAATTCCGTCGGGGGTTGCCTTGGAAGATGCTGTGGTACAAGCGATTCTTGATCGTTATCAGGTGTCAGAGAAAGTTGTTCATCGTGATGTGCAAGAGGTGATCTCTTGGTTCCCCTCTGGAGTGTTGGAACGTTGTTTAAAAGCTTACTGGAGTTTGATGCGGACCTACGGTATCCAGTTCGAGCAGAATGCGATTAATACTCGAGTGATTCAGCCGATTCGAGAGGAGCGGTTGCAGGATGCCTTATCGACCATTCTGCTTCGTCCGTCACCAACCATGGTTACGCGTGTGTGTGGTCTGTCCACTGATCCTGTTACTGGCATCGGTCACCCTGATCAGGCAGAGCTTGTGCATGATATCCGTGAATACCAACTTATTCTTGAAGAGCAGCTTGAAAACGCGGTTCGAGAGATAGACCCATCATTGATGGTCATTCTGCACGATTGGAAACAAGTGGTGCAACTCGTGACACAGCGAAATCAATATCATACAAAGGCGTTTTCTAGAGATGCGAGTCAGTTGCCAGTTCGCTCTGTTCGCTGGCGATCTCGTGAAGTGAATCGGCGTTTCACGGATCAGGATTACCTAGGGCAATTCCCAGAGCTCATGCGGGAAGTTCAGGATGGTCGTGTTGGGCGTGCTCTAGAGCGTCTCCCAGCTGATCAGCGCAGTGCCTTGATTCCTGTATTGATCGAATATGCGCATGCCGTTTCAGGAAGTTTCGCTCTGCCAGATTCGTTTCGTGAACGGGCAGAACACTTGCTTGTTCAGTATTAGTCTATGACAACACTCCTTTTTTCTCCTGAGTATGTATATCTTGGCGAGCTGTTGTTTAAAGATGGCTGTTTAGAGCGCTGTTCGTTGTCGCATGAAGGTGAAGCAGAAGTGGGTGATCTGGTTGCTGCGTGGCAGACCCAGGGGATCCTCCTTAAAGAGCGTCGTGGAGATGTTTTAGCAGGCGCTTCCATTACCTTGCCAAGTCCCGACGCTGAGTTCGCGTTTCTGTGTTGGGCGGCAGATACCGGTTACATCACACTTAAACTTCCCGATCGTTTGTTCACGCATTGGGAAAAACTTTGTCGTATGACGCTCGCCCCTGAAGAGCGTTTTGTGAGTTTACGTGCGCTCCTCACGGCTTCACACGCTGTGCTGCAGGCCTGGGATCAGGCTATGGATCAGACGCTTAGCCCTTCGCGAGCATCATCGCCTCGTCGATAAGTTCAGCAATGTAGGCGAGACCTTCTTCCCAGAAACGTGTGTCTGCTAGGTCGATTCTGAATGGAGCAAGCAATTCTTGTGGAGTTTTTGATCCACCGGCTGACAACATCTCGAGATATTTCTTTACAAAGGTAGGACCTTCCTGACGGTAGCGTGCGAACAGAGAGA
>CAZENZ010000046.1:0-9686 GCA_964513705.1 uncultured Gammaproteobacteria bacterium | reverse complement strand
CGTTGCAATACCAGATACAAACGAGGACCAACCGGCAGGCAATACATCAACGCACTGCAAGCTCGAAGCGTTCATTAAACGCTTGATCCAGTCTGCATTCGATTCAATCAACGCGCACTGCTCGCGCGATGACTGGATCACCACTTCGATCTGTTTTGTCGCATCAACCCCTTGCTCCGCACGATAGCGACGTACATCCGTCACAAACGTTTGCAAGACATCGAACGCTGGTATGCTTTGCTGCGATACGTCGGCAATCAATGGCCACTCCGCCACCGCGAGCAATCCTTCAAATCCAGCCGTGCGCCAAATCTCCTCGGTCACAAATGGCATAAATGGATGCCAGAGTGTGAGCACCGTGTGCAAAGTGGTTCGTAGAATTTTCGATTTCCCCTTTTCTACCTTGGCGATTTCCAAATACCAATCCGCCAACTCCGACCACGTAAAGTCGCGAAGCTCTTCAGCGGCAGAAGAAAACTGATACGTTTCGAGCTTCTTCGTTACAGACGCCACAACGTTGGCTAAACGCGTCTCCAGCCACTCATCAGCGAGTGTCTTTTGACCCTTTGTTTCGTCACTCATCTGCATCACAATGAACCGAGAGATATTCCAAAGCTTGTTCGCGAAGAATTTCAGCCCTTCGATCTTTGCCTCAGATAACTTCACGTCTTGCCCTGGTGTCGTACCCATGAGGAGCGACAAACGTACGGCGTCTGTTCCGTATTTTGGAATCAGTTCAAGTGGGTCGAGGATGTTGCCGAGTGACTTGGACATCTTTCTTCCCTGCTCATCGACGACCATGCCGTGAAGATACACATCCTTAAACGGAATCTCCCCGAGGGTATACGTCGACATCAAAATCATGCGCGCCACCCAGAAGAAAATAATATCGTAGCCTGTCTCGAGCACCGACGTTGGATGATAGGCGCGATGCTTCTCCCACTCGGCCTTATCTGGCCAACCGAGTGCGGAGAACGTCCACATCCCTGAAGAGAACCAGGTATCGAGCGTGTCCGGATCCTGCGTCCAGTCGGCGCCAGGTGAACCTTCACTATATTTCTGCTCCTCACCGCGGTACCACACCGGAATGCGATGCCCAAACCAGATCTGACGCGAGATACACCAGTCACGCAAATGATCGACCCAGTGGAAGTAGGTCTTGAAGAAACGTTCTGGCACAATTTTCGTCTGACCCGAACGCACTGCCTCGCTCATGAGCTCTTTCAGCGTTGCCTGCTCGCCCTTCTTCCACTTGCCAAGCGTATCTTGTCGGAGGGTGAAGGGCTTATTCACGCGAACAAACCACTGACGCTTAATCTGCGGCTCAACACGACCACCTCCACGATAGCTGACAGCGACATTGTGAACGTAGTTCTCATCGATACTGATTAGCAAGCCTTTTTCCTTGAGACGTTCCACCACTTTGGCGCGCGCCTCTTCAATCGTCAGCCCTACAAAATCCGTACCAGCAACCGGCAACATACGGCCGTTATAATCAATCACCTGTTCGCGATCTAATCCATGACGCTCGGCCAAATCAAAGTCGACCGTGTCATGCCAAGGCGTGATCGTCATGACACCCGTCCCGAATTCTGGATCGATAATCGCGTCTTTAATCACCGTCGCTTTCACAGGACCATTGATCCATTCAGCGGTGAACGTATCGCCAGTTCTATACTGCGCGTAACGCGCATCCTCTGGATGCATCACGACATATTTGTCACCAAACTTGGTTTCTGGACGAGAAGTACCAATCTGAAATGGCCCATACTGAAATGTGTAAAATGGCGCCTTCTCTTCTTTCCATTCCATTTCATCGTCAGCGATGGTGGTCTGCATCTTCGGATCCCAATTCACGATGCGATCACCACGTTCGATCACACCATCTTCCCACATCATGCGAAAGACTTCGTTCACCGCTCGATTACGTGGCTCATCAAAAGTGTAGCGTTCACGCGACCAATCACACGACGAACCCATGAGGCGTGTTTGGCGTCGAATCGTATCTGCAGAATCATCCGCAAACTTCACGACACGGTGCAAAAACTCCTCACGACCAAGTTCCGCGCGAGGATTCTTCATCCCTTCTTTTTGCAACAGCTGCTCGACCTTGGTTTCTGTCGCGATCGAAGCGTGATCTGTGCCCGGCACCCACATGGTCTTCCGACCACGCAAGCGATGGAAGCGAATCAGCACATCCTGAATCGCGAGCATCGACGCATGCCCCATATGGAGCGTTCCAGTACGGTTTGGAGGCGGCATCAAAATACAGTAGGGCTCCCCTGACTGGTTTCGGTCGGGTAAACGATCCGGATTAAAAACTCCTGCATCCTCCCAGAGTTTGTATAGCTCCCCCTCAACACTTTGAGAGGCGTAATTCTTCGGAAATTCTTGAGAGTTCTGCATAGGTAAACATGAGTGTACGAAAGCGAGTCGAAAATTGCTAGGTAAAAGGTTTACAAATCACGGAGAAATAAGTTGACGCAAAGGCTGCCGACTCGTAAGCTGGGCGATCCGAATGCTGTAATTTCGGATGAAAAACACATGGCACTGACCATGGAAGAACAAGCGGTTCAGCTCCTCCGCCGATCGCGACAGACTCTGATTACGACCTGCGAACACCCATCACTCGATGAGGTGGCAAGCGCCTGTGCACTGGCACACTGTCTGAAAGCGGAAGGTCTCACGTTTGATCTCGTTATACCAGAACTTACAGCGGCACCTGCCTTCTTGCCAACAGGTGGACTTCAGATCCGTCCGCAAGTCGGGGCGTTGCGCGCCTTTCATTTTAAATTAGATGTTTCACAGACGCCTTTGCAAGAGCTTCTCTATGAAGTGCGTGATGGATTGTTGGATGTAACGCTCCTTCCAAAAGAAGGTGGCTGGACAGGCTCTGACGCCCGCTTTACGGCCGCTGATGACCGATATGATCTCGTGATTGCGATCGGTGCTGCCGATAAACAATCACTGGGGGAACTGAGCCGTCGAGAAACCGATTTCTTGTCACGCACCGTGACCGTAAACATCGATTGTTCAGCCACAAACGAATACTGGAGCCAAGTGAACCTGGTAGATCTCCGTAAGTCATCCGTCGCAGAAGTCATGTATACCTGGCTCGAGACCTGGGCGACAAATCATCTGACAGCCGATGTTGCGACCTGCTTACTCGCCGGAATTGTCGCGAAGACCCGTGCCTTCCGTACACCAAACCTTCAGCCGGAAACATTGGAACGAGCAGCTAAGCTCGTCGCGCTGGGAGGTCGTCGCGAAGAAGTTGTGTACGGCATCTGGCGCACGCGCTCAATCGCCTCTCTTCGTTTGTGGGGTTCTGCCCTGTCACGCCTCGAGAACGATCAGGCGAGTGGCTTGGTATGGACTTACCTCACCGAAGCCGACCTCATTGAGGTCGGTGGAGATCTGGATGCGATGGATGGACTGGTGGAAGAATTGATCAGATATGCACCGGAGGCAAAGGCAGTCGTGATTTTTCAGCATCGTACCGACCATTTGCATGCGCGACTCCTGACCGTCGGCTCGCATTCAGCCGTAGAGCTCACACGATCCTTCGGTGGAACTGGAACACGCGAGACAGCTACGTTCCGCGTGAATGGAACATTCCCCCAAACAGAACAACAGCGCCACGTCGTGAATCAACTTACGTCCCAGTTGTCGTTGAAGTAGTTACTGAATCCGTCGACTCTGGAATACTGGCTATTGAAACGTCAGGTACAGGAACCCCTTGAATGGTTGCACGAACTTGGCGAATTCCCTTCAAGGCCTGGCGGAACTTGGCCACATAATCAATCGTCTCTTGTCGAAGTGTTCCTGCCTGTAGACGCGCTAAACGATCCTCGGCATTCGCCAGGGTCGTTTTGGCTTTCTTGAGATTCACATTCGCCGTTGTTTTCGCTTTTGCAGTTGTCGCAGCAGTCACGGCCTTCTTCGCTTTTTTTACTTCTGCCGTTGCGTTGTTCACGGCTGTCTGGGCTTTCTTGACCTGTGATGTGTCCGGCGTTGACCAGTCATCGCCCCAAACGACAGAAGCTTTTTGAATACGTGTTTCACCGCCGTTATAGGCTGCCACCACGTATTCTGCTGCACGGTCTGGATTCGAACTAAATAACGTTTTGGCCGTATCTGGCATCACTGACCACAAACGATCGAGATACACCAGCTGTGCTTTGACCGCTGTTTCAAACTGTCTTGTTCCCGCTTCAACGCTCAACGGCAGACCGAGCGTTTCATCTTTCGCAACCAATTTGTAGGTTGATGGCATGAATTGAGCGAAACCTTGGGCACCCACATGGGAGTCGCTGTAGGCATAGGAGGTAGTCGCATTGGCCGCAACGGTCACCAACATGCGTGCATACGTCGCGCCAGGATCTTGATCAAGCGATGTGCGATCTGTGTGCTCAATCATGAGAATCGCTCGTGTCACATCAGACGACAGCATGTCAGCCAACGGTTTACTTGGATCAAAGCGCGATTTTACACCTCTACTTCGCAGGTCATCCGCGATCAACTGGAATTCACGATCCAGCCAAGCATGTCCAAAGCGCACCATATCTTCCGTATGCAACATCGGAGAGTAAGGCGAATACACTACATCTTCGCGTTCGAACTGCGTTTTCTTCTTGACCTTCACTTCTCGATACAGTGGATAACGAATCGCTACAACCACATCGCTATCAGAAGCAAGCTTATACTGGCTCTGTAGCTGACGGGACAAAAGGACATCAACTTCGCCAATACGCGGATCGGTGCCACGAATCTCCGTTCCACGTTTTTCAATATCAATCAGATCAATAGCATCCGAAGATGAACGCCAGACCGCCAAACGCACGGGCGCCCAATCAGGTTTCGTTGGCAATAACTTCTCAGATTGTGTCAGCGTTTCATTCAACAATGATTGACCACGACGAATGGCGCGCACGAGGGGGAATTCCTGAAGTGGCGAAGCGAGCGAGACACTTGTCGCCGGTGTCGTCGGTTGCTCAGGTGGATTGATCAGATCACGCAGTGCCTGCTCTGTTGCCGCCGTGAGCCCTGTACGCGGATCATACCAACGTCCATCTGCCATCGTGAAAAATGAAGGTGCTGGTGGGGGCGTTTGTGCCGCCACGGCCTCAGCCGCCGCTTGCGCGGCTTGTGCCGCCTGCTTCGCCGCTTCGGCAGCTGCAAGTGCTGCTGTACGCTCTTCAGGCGACATAGCAACAAGTCGTTCAAGTTCGCTTTCGGTATCAGCCGTCACACCACTCGATGGATCATAGAATCGTCCATCCGCCATCATGAAAAAGGTCTTCGCATGAACAGCCCCTCCAAACACAAACAGCCCGATAAGAGCTAGAAATAGACCCAAAGGAACAGAGCGTGAAGCACGCATAGGTACCTCCTATGATAGAAATTTTCTCTCGCACCGTCTAGAGAAAAACCTCTAAATTTCCCTTATTGTACGTGATTTTTATGTGGACAACGTTGCCTGTTGGCCGATCATGCGCAGCGCACGCGCCAACAAACGATCCAAGTTGCGATAACTGCTCACATCAAACACACGATCGAGGGAGACCCACGCGGCTTCCCACATTCCTCCTTCAAGACCCGTCATATGCTCTTTTGCATCTGGTGGAGCTTCAAACAAAAAGTAATGCACCGTTTTACGAATAAGCACGCCTTCCTGACGAAAACGAAACATCGTGCTCCCGATCGGACCCACATGTCGCAACCCAGTCAGACCGGTCTCTTCCTGGATTTCGCGAATAGCAGCTTCCACCAATGTCTCTGGCGCCTGCTGTTTCCCCTTTGGGAAGGTCCAACGACCCGTGGCATTTTTCACAAAGAACACCTCTACTCGACCTTCGCGACGGCGAAAAATAATCCCTCCGGCAGAGGTGACGGCTTGAAAAGGGGCGTTGGCATCATTACCTCCTGGTCGACGTGGCGGCTGACCGGACGGTCGACGTTGAATGCGGCGGGTTGGTAAGAAGTTCCAAGGCTCGTTCGAGTTGTGGGTCGCGTTTTGCTTCATAATCTTCTGGCGTCCGATCAACGGACACATCGGGTTCTAAACCAACTGACTGAATCGTGCGATCACGCGGCGTTAACCATTCAGCAACCGTAATTTTTACCGCAGATCCATCTGACAATGGCTCGTACTCCTGCACCGATCCTTTCCCGAACGTCTTCATTCCAACTAGGCGCGCCTTCCCCGCATCCTGTAAGGCACCCGCCACAATTTCAGACGCACTAGCAGACCCTTGATTCACAAGCACAATCGTCGGGATCTGATTCAGGCGTGCCGGCGCAAGACCTTTCATCTCTTCAATAATCTTTCCTTGACGGCGCTCCTTTACGACTACCTCTTTTCCGACCCATTCTGCTGCGATATCAACGGCACCATCCAAATATCCGCCCGGATTATTGCGGAGATCCAAGACCAATCCTTGCGGATCTTTCTTTAAAATATCGCGGACTGCATCACGAAACTCTTGGGTTGTGTCTTGGCTAAAATTGCTTATCTCAAGGATCGCAATTGGCTTTGACCCAGGCGCCATCCTCCACTTGACGCTCTTAATTTGAATTATCTCACGTTGAATGGAAACGTCAAAGGGGCCCTTTTTCTGACCCTCTCGATACATGTTTAAAGTGACTTTTGTACCTTTTTCACCACGAATCAGCTTCACAGCCTGTTCGACGCTCATCCCTGTCGTATCTTTCCCATCAATCTTAAGAATCAGATCACCAGCCATGATACCCGCTCGTTCAGCAGGGGTATCAGGCAATGGCGCGATAATCTGAAGCTGCTCATCCTTCAAACCGATCTCAGCTCCAATTCCTTGAAACTCACCTTGCAAGGAGGCTTCAAAATCCTTTGCCTCTACAGGCGGAAAATAGGTCGTATAGGAATCCTGAACACCGTTCGCCAAACCCCGCATCGCCCCAAAGAATAATGCTTGATCCGAAACGGGCTGACGATAATACTTTTGTTTAATCAGACGCCACAACTCCCAAAAGCGCTTAAATTCGACGTCATCAGTTGCAAGATCGCTGGGTATCGCCTGACCAACACCACGCACCGTACCGCTAGCCGTTTCTGCTCTCCAGGAAAACATGTGACCCGCTTGCGCATCCGTGCTTGAAACACGCCCTAGCAGAAACCCAAGGAACAGAACAACAATCACTCCAAGAAAACGCTTCACTGGATGGTGGACGAAAGAAGGTTCAGACATA
The DNA here is from genome assembly GCA_964513705.1 of uncultured Gammaproteobacteria bacterium. Lineage (GTDB taxonomy): Bacteria > Patescibacteriota > Patescibacteriia > 2-12-FULL-60-25 > 2-12-FULL-60-25 > JAGOTP01. Next base: position 2,459 of record CAZENZ010000046.1, on the reverse strand, counting down.
CTGAACATTCTTTATACGCGAGACTCAGGTCGCGGACAAGATCTGAGCTCCGACCGCACGTAAACGTTCATCAAGATGTTCGTAGCCACGAGCAATAATTTCCGCATCGTGAATAATTGTCTCCCCTTCTGCAATAAGACCAGCAAGAATCATTGTCGCACCTGCGCGTAAATCAAGACTACGAATTTCTGTTCCGTACAAAGGAGTTGGACCACTCACCACCGCTCGATGCGGATCAGCAATTACAATATTTGCCCCCATCTTTGAAAGTTCGTTGAGATACCCGAGACGTGATTCGTAGAGCGGCTCTTGAATCAAACTCGTGCCATGACACTGGGTAGCAAGCAGTCCAAACAACGCCTGTAAATCCGTTGGAAACCCAGGAAAAATCATCGCTTGGAGCTTGAATGACTTCATCTGAGCAACGCCTTTCACATACCAGCGATCTTTTTTGATTTCTTCCTGCACACCAATCCGACGCAGTAAAGAACGCGTCGCATCCAAGTGTGAAGGAATGACCGGACCGATCTCGAGCTCGCCACGTGTTACCGCCGCTGCCGCCGCAAATGTTCCCATTTCAATCATATCGGGCATGACATGCCACGCGGACTTTGGCGCCTGTAAACCCTTCACCCCCTCGATCTCCAAACTATGCGTTCCAAGACCCTTAATTTTTGCACCACACAGGTTCAAGAATTCACATAGTTCTTCAACATGTGGTTCCGCTGCCGCTAAGCGAATCGACGTCTTTCCGCTCGCGACCGCTGCTGCCATGATCAGCGTTTCTGTAGCCGTGACACTAAACTCAGGCAGGATGACATACGAACCCTTCAACTTCTCTGCTTCGAGAAACAAAGTGCCATCTGTATCGCGCTCACTCTTCGCCCCCAGCGATTCAAGCGCGAACAAATGCGTCTCAATCGGACGATTGCCGATGTTGCAACCTCCTGGTTCAGGCACGATGACTTTGCGGAAACGTGCGAGCATCGGTCCAAGCAAGAGGATCGAGTAGCGCATGCTTCGCATACGCTTGCGGTCGAGCTTGGAAGGATCGAGATCTTTGTTATTAATAGTGAGAGAGTGCTCGCCGGTCCATTCAATCTTTGCCCCCATCCCCTCAAGGATCTCAAGAAGTTTTAAAACATCTGTCAGACGAGGCACGTTATCGAAACGTACCACCCCCTTCACCAAAAGTGACGCAGCAATGAGCGGACCGGCTGCATTCTTCGAACCATTGACCGCAATCCGTCCACGTAGCTTCTCCCCGCCTTTAATCACCAAATCCATACCAGTTGATAGAATAAGCGAATAAAATTCGACCCAATAGACCGTGTCGCTTGTCGTCCGAAACGGGAAAAGTGTATCGTTCCGGGTAAGACATGTCGAGCACTCACTCCTATCGCACACCGCTCATCCGACGAATCCTTCCGTGGATTTACGTCGTGATATTTTTTGTAACGGCCCCACTGGTTGTCTTTTACACATCCGGCTATCGCTATAATTTCAAAAAAGGGGCAGTTGAACGAAATGGGACACTGATCGTTGATTCGATACCGACAGGCGGCGACGTATCTATTGATAATCAAGCGAGCGGGGAAAAAACACCCATCACCTTTCAGCAGATGACTCCTGGCTGGCATTCGGTACGCGTCACAAAGGCAGGATATGGCAGTTGGCAACAGGAGGTGTTCGTTCGCGCTGAGCGGGTGTCTTTTATCGATCATGTACGTCTCTGGAAGTTGGGTGATCCCGTGCTGATTTCAAGCGGCGACTACGTACGTTTAGAAAATGATCCTGCTCGCGAACGCCTACTCGCCTTTCGAACGATTGATCAAACCCTACAGATCGGATGGTGGAGCCCCACACAAAGCGCGAACTACGTGCCATTCCCAGCCGCTCGTGGCATAGACTATCCGCTTCGCTGGCGGCCAGACGGAGAAGCCGTATTACTCGGCGGTACGATCTCCACTCCTGACGCATGGTTTGTAAAAGCATCACGCGCACGCACCAGTCTCGAAGCTGTTCCGGATGGTCGCTATCACTGGTCTGGCAAAGAGCTTGTTGGGGTTTCCGCAAACAGCTCTTTGACTGTGGATATTGAAAATGGACAGACGGAACGCCGTATCCTCCCACCGCTTACCCATGAGACAAGCGGCTCCATTGAATTACGCACATCGACTTCAAGTGAGCATCTGTTACTCGCAGACAGCACCTTTTTGGGTCGACTATTTTCGTTGCCGAGCGGTAATTGGTCGATTCACGAGTGGCGTCGACCGTACCTGTTTTTATCCGATGGAGCCCATTGGCTAGGAGTTCGTTTGAAGCTGGGGAGCGTGCCCGATGCCATCCGGGCTGAAGGCGATTATCCACGTTGGAGTCCTGACACGAAACATCCACGTGCCGCGTTTGTAGATGAGCATGAGGTGACTATCTGGAGTCCAGATCGCCCAGCGAAAGTG
>CAZENZ010000045.1:0-9758 GCA_964513705.1 uncultured Gammaproteobacteria bacterium | reverse complement strand
ATGTGTGACTCTTGTCCATGCGGAATAAGGGAGCGGGTACGAATACCTTTGGTGGTTTTTTGTTTGGAAATACTGTGGAACAACTCATCGGAAAGGATTGCTTGATAGTGCCCCGCCGCTGGTGATTCCCAGGTTAAAAATTCATCGCCTTTCTTGGCTTCATCCACGACTTTGCACATAAGATTCGTAATTGCCTCAGCGCTATCGTATATCTCGGCAGTTGGTTTGTGGTCGGCTTTGTGATATTCGGCATGAAGTCGATTCGAAAGTTCTTCAAATACGGTTAAGCGATTTTTTTCGCGTTCCACCAAGATGTGCGGATCTTCAATCCAATATCGCTGACGACCATGATAGGTACGAATGCTCACGAATCCATCCCTCGCGAGACGTTCTAGGATGCTGGCGGCTGTTGTGCGTGTTTTTTTGGCCTCGTGTGCGATGTCTTGGGCGCTCGCTTCACCAAGTCGTAAACACGCCAAATACACCTCGGCTTCAGACGGATGAAGGCCGAGTTGTTGTAGGAGTACCTTCAGAGGAGTGGGCATAGGGAGAAAAGACGACGAAAAATTTCGTCAAAAACTGGCTTTAGCATAGAGCGGATTTTTTGCTGAGTCAAGCGCCATTTTTGCATTTCAATGATGTTGTGTCAGATAAAAGATCCATAAAAGCCAAACAAGTATTGCGCTTTTTCCTAACCTAAAGATGTTCCTTACAACACGAGACAGACACATACGCGTAGGAGGCGATCATGAAGTACAGGCGCGGTTTGCTCCCGCTCTCAGCGGATCCCGTGACGAACGGGCATCTCAACATCATCGAGCGCGCGGCAGATGTCTGCGACGAGCTCGTAGTCCTTGCCTGCGACAACGACACGAAGCGCGGGAAGTATCTCTTTGATCGTGCGACGCGCGGTCAGCTGCTCGAACGTGCCGTGCGTAAGCTCAGTCGCTCAAACATCACAGTGCGGACTTCGGATCGATTGTTGGTCGATGAGTTTCTCGAAGAAGGAGCGGAGGCGCTCTTTCGCGGGATCCGCGATGACAAGGATCGAGCCGAAGAAGAACACCAGATGCGTTACCACGAACTCATCCTGCCGGGGATCACGGCTAAGGTCGTGTATCTCGAGGCGGAGGAGCGGTGGCGCGAGGTGTCATCGACGATGGTGAAGGCCTTTGCCTCGCATCATATCGATATCGCCCCGTACGTGCCGATCTTCGTGAAGGCAGCGGTCGAAGAAGTGATCTGCCACCAGTGGAAGATCGGCATCACGGGGGAGATGGCGTCCGGCAAGAGCTATGTGTCGCGTGAGCTTGCAAAGCTTCTCGCGGAGCGTGGTTACGAGGCGGCGATTATCAACTTCGATCAGCTCGTACGTGACTTCTGCGCGGAGCAATCCCACGGAGCTACGCGGGCGCGTCACCGATTCGGAGAGCTCCTCGGTGCGGACGTGCTCACGTCAGACCGGAAGAACGTGCGGCTCAACGAGTTGTACGGACGACTCTTCTCGCCGGATGTGAAGGCGGACGTGCGTGGCGAGATTCGTCTCCTCATCGCCCCGAATCTCGAGCGACTGTATCGCCAAGCGCTGCGAAGCGCTCGCGGCATCGTGCTCATCGAGCGTGCGCAGTTCGCCGAACTGGAACTTGGGGCGCTCGTGAATCATCGCTTGATCGTGGTCGAAAGTCCCGAGCGAGCGGCGTTTCTCACGAAGCGGGGAGTAACGGCGGCGCATGCGGCGAACGTTGGTCGTACGCAGTGGAATGCGGATCGCAAGATAACGGCGCTCTCGGCGGCGGCTGAACGGGCGGGCACGGGACTTATCCTGCACTACGAAAATCGTCGCACGGAACATGCGGGCACGGATGCTTCACTTCTCGCGCTCGTCGACGAACTTCTCACTCACATTCCTGCTCACTTTGCCCGCACACCGGGAGGTGCGTCATGAACATCGGTAGCTACGAACTCATCCAGCAGATTGGCGAGGGTGCGTTCGGACGCACCTACCTCGCCAAACACCGGCTTCTCGGCATTCCGGCCTGCCTCAAGCAGGAGAAGACGGGGGAGGCGCGGTTCAAGCAACTCTTCCTCGAAGAAGCGCGAGCGCTCGCTCGGCTGCATCACGAGTCGCTCCCGTCTTTCATGGATTACTACGACGATCCGGACCCGAACATCGGTCAGATGATCGCCATGTCGTTCGTGAAGGGTGAGAGCCTGACCAAGGTGCTGGGACACGGAGGGGCGATCGACGATGAGCACGTCTGCTGGATCATCCAGCGCTTGCTCCGTGTGCTCGGCTACCTTCACTACCATGGCGTCGTGCACTGCGACATCAAGCCGGACAACGTCCTGCTCCAACTCAAGGAGCACAACGTCGTGTTGGTCGACTTCGGTCTGGTGGCCGATCGACCGACGCGGGCGACGGCTCCGAAGGGTGGCACGGAACACTATCTCCCGCCGGAGTTTCTGCAGGGCGCCGCGCCACGTCCGGAGTCCGACCTCTACTCGGTCGGCAAGGTCGCGGTCGAGCTCTGTGGCGGCAACATCGGAACCGGGTCGATGCCCGGCAATGTGCATCCGAAGCTCAAGGCCTTCTTCCAGCCGTTCATTCGGCAGGATCCGAAGGCGCGTCCCTCAGATGCAATGAAGCTCCATGACGAGCTCATCGGTCTGCGTCACGAAATCTTCGGGCGCACGACCACGACGGAGCTCTTCAAGTTCCGTTCCGGCAAGATCATCAAGTAACCCAATAATCTCCTTCAAGACAGAAGAGAAAAGAGGACCCCATGAGTGGTGGATTTGGTTGGCAGAAGGGCAATGCGCAGGGCGCGGACTCGCATGCGGCGCCGGGCTTTTTCGATCAGCAGCCGTCGCGGGTGGCGACGCCGTCCGTGATCACGCCGTCGGTGACGGTGAAGAAGGTGGGGCACACGCGGGTGCCGACGCCGATCTCGACGTCGGCTCCGGCGCCGACGCTCAAGTCGGTCGCAGCGAGCCACATGCTTCAGGTGCCGAACGGTCTGCACCGTGAGAAGACGACGGGTGAGGTCGTGATCGTGATCGTGCTCGATGTCACGGGATCGATGAGTGAGTGGCCGGAGGAGATCTTCAAGCGGCTGGCGAAGTTGTATAAGGTCGCCTGCGACTACTTCGACACGCAGGAGGTCGACGTCCTTTTCATCGCGCACGGCGACGCCCGTACGGATCGTCACCCGATCCAGGTCGGACGGGTGCAGCGCGGACAGACTCTCGAGCTCGAACTCGCGGCCTTCGATCGGCCGCAGGGTGGTGGTGGCCAGCAGACGGAGTCGCAGGAAGTGGTCGCGGTTTACCTGCGCGACTGCCTCGACACGTCGTCGGCGCGTCAGGTCTACACCTTCTTCGTGACGGACGAGCCGGCCTGCGATCGGGTCGATCCGCGACTGGTCGACGAGACGCTCGGGATCGACGTGCGGCGCAGTGAGCTCGAGACGAAGAAGATCTTCGCCGTGCTCGCCAAGCGGATGTCGGTCTACACCGTCTTCTGCGCGACCGACTTCTACGGTCCGTCCGCGACCAAGCGCTTCTGGACGGCCTGGGAGAACCTGGTTGGTCCGGAGCACATGCTGCCGCTCGACGACGCTCGCCGCGTGGTCGAGACGATGCTCGGTGTGTTCGCGAAGACGACGGGCCAGCTCGACCGGTTCACCAAGGACCTGACGAAGTGGCACGCCGGTGCGAACCACGGTGCGCAGAACGTGCAGACGGTGCTGGCGTCGATCGCGCTCGTCGGTGGCAACCTGCCGCAGGCGCCGAAGGCAGTGCTGCCCAAGGCGCAGACGCGGCCGCTCCTCCCGCCCCCGAAGGGAGGCAGCGAACTGAAGTAGACTCGGGAACTTCCTTACGGCGGGCGTCGTGCAGATCTTGCGCGGCGCCCGTCACTTATTTTTGAATATATTTTCAAAAAAGAAGTCGAAAGAATATTTTATGAAAATGGTTTTTTGCTGAAATGCGAACGGCGCCCTTCGAGAGTCTCCGGAGTTCGGGACTCGACTGGGCGCCGTGCGGCAAGGGTTATCGGTTGTGTGACGTTCGTGCCGCCTACGTCAGGCGGCGGTCATGGTCTTGAGACCGGTCTCGGTCTCGAAGTCGGTGAAGTGGGCGACCTCGAGCGTGATGTCGAATGACCGGAGCGTCTGCGCGATGCCGGTGACCGCTCCTTCCTCCAGCCCGTGCGTGTAGAAGCGAACGCGCTTCACGCGTCGCTGCTGCAGGAACTGCGGCAGGTTGCCCACGATCTCGTAGGGCGTCGCGCGTCCCTGGAAGGGGTTCGCGCCGCACTCGAAGATCATGAGGTGCGTTGCCTGGTCCAGACCACTCGCGATCTGGTACCGCCGGTCGAGATCGTTCCAGTAACAGAGGTAGGCGAGGCGCTCTTCCTCGATCTTCGGCGCGACGATCGAGAGGTGGATCTCGAAGTCCTTCGCGTCCTCGACTTCGGCGAGCTGCTCGCGGATGGCGCGCTCGAGCGCGTAGCGCAACGCCGGGTGGCGCTTCACGTGGAGTCGTGTCTCGACCGTGACGAGGCACGCCACCATCGTGCGCCCGATGCGGAAGGTCTTGAGGTCGTACACGCCCATCGCGCCCGGGGTCTCGAGGATCGCCGTCGTGATGTTCTGCTCGATGTCGGCGCCGACCGACTTCTTCAGGATGACGTCCCGGCTCTGGCCGAGGATCTCGAACGCCATCTTGATGATGAAGTAGGCGACGATGAGCCCGCAGACGTACTCACCCAGCACCAGACCGAAGCCCTGCACCAGGATGACGCCTACGAGTGCCGCGACTTCGACGGCCGCGTCGCTGATCGTCTCCTTGCCGTCGGCGGTGAGCGCGGCTTCGCCCGTCTCCTTGCCGATCGCGACTTGCTCGCGGCCGAGGAGGAGCGACTGGAGCGCGCTTCCGCCCATGAGGGCGACGAGCGGCCAGAGGTACTGCGGCATGACCCGCACTCCATCGCCCGCAGCGCCATGCATGAGTCCGCCCGCGATCAGGAGACCGCGGAGCGAACTCCAGACGACGGTTCCACCGGTGTAGAGGATCACGAGACTGATGAGGGTGGTCATCACGGCCTCGACCTCACGCAGGGCGAACGGATAGCCCTCGGGCTTCTGGCGCTTGAGCCAGATGCTCGTGACGACGACCGTGATCGGGAGGATGTCCGCGATCGTGTGGAAGCCGTCGCCGCGTACCGCGCCGGAGCCGACGAGGCCACCCGCGTAGACCTTCAGCGGCCCCTTCAGGGCGCAGCAGATCATGGCGATGGTCTCGATGGCGAAGGCGTTGCGCCACCGGGCCGGGACGAGGTAGGGGAGCTTCGGGAACTTGATCATCGCGCACCTCCTTCGGTGCTCAGCATGAGGGTGGGGAGGTTGGTCGTCCGTTCGACTTCGTGCGCGTAGCTGTCGCGGAGCGCGCGGCCGGGGGCGACGGCGATGAGGTTGCAGCCGAGTTCGTTTGCCGCGTTGCTCACGAATGGCACAAGATCGACGCCCATGCCGACGCGCGTCGAGAACTCGATGCGTGCCCCGAGAGCGAACGCGGCGAGCGTATCCTGCGTCTCGCGGGCCGCGCGGTTCATGTGCTTCTGCGGCTCTTCGCTCTTGATCCGCGGGTCGCGGTAGGTCGCGTGGACCCCCACGATCGTCGCACCGAGTGCCTGGGCGATCGGGCGCAAGGCGGCCAGATTGGCGAGCGCCGCGTCCTTCTGATCGCCGAAGGGCAGGGCGATCTTGATCCCCTGGTCCTTTCGACGCGCGAGGCTCGTCTCATCGTGCGAGAACAGCACGTGGGTGCCGCGCTCCAGCGAGTCGAGCCGCGCTGTGTCGGGGTAGGCCGCGACGTAGAGCCCGCCTTCCACGAGCTTCCTACCGACATGCGTCGCCTGGTTCGCGATCAGGAACGTCTTCGGGTCGAGCTCGATACGCTCCTGCGCGGCGCACTGGAACATGTCTTGATCGATGCGCTGCGCCTCGTCGATGCGGAGCATGAGCTCGCACCCGAGTACGCTGACGATCGAGGCGGCGTATTGCGCCGCCCGTACCCGCTCGGGCCTCAGCCCGAAGTCTACGAACACAACTCGTTTCATCGTATCAGTCTCCTCTCACTCTTCTAGGGGGGGTCCGCTCTCGTCGAGAATGGGTTGAACGTCTTGTCAGGGAGCGAAAAAGGGCCTGACAAAGAACCGTGGATTTTATTATAAATAAGCCATTTTGTCAATGAGATAGCACATTTTTTGCTTGAAACACAGCCTTTGACCAAGTTGTTTTTCCCTCGTATCGTAAAGATCTATGAACGACTGCATCTTTTGTAAAATCGCGCGTGGTGAGGCGCCGTGTCACAAAGTATGGGAAGATGAGAAGCATTTGGCATTTCTTTCGATCTTTCCCAACACTGAAGGTTTTTCGGTCGTGATCACCAAAGACCATCACGATAGTTATGCCTTTGATCTTCCAGAAGATGTGCTGACGGGGATCGTCTTGGCGGCTAAACAAGTCGGGAAAAAAATCGATGCAGCATTTCCGGACGTCGGTCGCACGGGTCTTATGTTTGAAGGCTTCGGAGTCAATCACATTCACGCGAAGTTGTTTCCTATGCACGGCACCAAAGGTGATACTTGGAAGCAACACTCTTCAAAGGTTTCCACCTACTTTGAGCAGTATCAGGGCTACATGTCATCGCATGATTCTGAACGTGCTGACGATGTGAAGCTCGCCGCCCTCGCGAAGCGTATTCGCGGAGAGTAAACTGGCAGCATGTCAGAACGTCCAAAACGTCCGGAGCGGGGAACGTCCGCCGAAGAAGAGGTACGTCCCGTTTTTAGAGCCATTGAAGAGATCGCCGCTCAAGAGCGCACGCGACGAGCGGCGTCTGACGTGGCCGAACGAATTGCAGAACGTGATGATGCGGCGCGTGTTGTTGATGTGAAACGACGTTTGGCGAAAACCCCCGCTGCTCTACCTTCCCCGACAGAAATACAGGCAAAACGCGAAGCCTACGTTGCTGAGTACGTTCCAGAGCATCTCAAAGAGGCGCGGCCCACGGTCGTGCAACGTGTGGTGAATCAAGCAACGTCTCTTTTCATGAAGTTGCGTGAAACGTTTGGTGGTTGGCATATTGATGGACGCGATCAGATTCCCGAAGCGGGAGCGTACCTTGCGATCTGTAATCATCGTGGGGGTGAGTCAGGTGTGCTCATGGGGCTTTTTGCAAAACAGCAGATGCATCTCGTGAGCGGTGAGCAGATCCATTGGGAGCGCAATCCGTTACGGACGTGGCTGCTAAAAAAACTGGGCATGTTGCCGGTCAAAGAATCCCTGGGATATTTGTCTCCAGAAGAACGGCACGCGCTCGTTGCGCGTGCGCATCCGCGTGCTCGTGCTGGCTATGCGAAAGTAGTCGAGCGTGATGAAAAAGCGACCGCGGGTGAGCGCGCGGTTGATCTTCGTCGATCGGTACGTTCGATTGTGGCCTGCCTTGTTCGTGGGGAGCCGGTCACCGTTTTCCCCGAGGGTCTATTTTTATACGATGACAGCGTCGGTATGCGTCGCGGGTATCCATTAGCAGATGCCGTCGCACTGGAATACGAACACGTGACGGGCACTCCACTTCGTATGCTTCCCATTGCGATCGATCAAAAACATGTGCGGGTGGGTGAGGTATTTACCACGAAAGACCTCCCCAAAGTTTCCGGCGTTACACGAACAGATGCGGTGATCGCGCAGGTAGCCCAACTTCTTCCCGCTGAACGCCAAGGCTATTACGGTCCTGTGCTCGAAAAGATGAACCGCGTATCTGACGAACCTGAAGATTAAACGCTGCCTTAGCTCGCTGATAGATACTGAAACGTTGATAAAATAGATTCAAGTTGGCGCTGATAGCCTGCTACGTCGAAAGGTCGTTCTGGATTGTTTGGATAACTCTTTGTGAAGTGAATCACGGCATACCATTTGCCGTTTTTGGTGACCCATTGTTGATCGTTATAGATCGTTCCGGCTGCTCCTTCAGAATAGCTTGTTGCGCAGAAGGGGGTTCCATTTATTACGACGCGTGCCTGCTTCGTGTCTGGAAAGGCCGGAGCTTTGAAACAATCGTTTTCAATATTTGGTGTGTTGAGTGGCAGGAGGGTGATATCAAACTTAGGGGCAAAGCTACCACGTAAGGGGTACATGAACGAAAACTTCAGTGTTTTGTTGGTATAGGTTTGCCAGCCAGTGGTATCGAGTGCACTGGAAGTGGTGATCGTGCCGCCATCAACGGGTTCCGTGTTAGTCGCTTGTTGGGCGGTTGATTGTGCTAATGGAGCCGTGGCTGTACTAGGTGTTGTATTAGATGAGGGTACAAGTGCAGCATCTCTGATATCTCCTTTCGAGCAACCGACTCCAAGCAAGGCGACAGTGGCCAAGAGGAAGAGTGTAGAAGAAGTGCGAGAGAAAGAGATCATATGTCTCTATGATGGAGCGTCGCTTATAATTGAGCAATACGACGACGCACTCCCTGGGCGGCACGAGTGCGTGCGTCGCCCGCACTGGAGTGCGGTTGGAGAAGTCTTCTTTGGTCAATGTAATGAACTATAAAACAGGGCCATGGCCCTGTTTTATGACTCCACCCAGGCTTATGGCTGGTAGTAGATGGTGTCGGTGTTTGGCTTGGTGGGGAGTTCGCCAATCGCTACGAGTTTTTCCGCAAGCTCAGTCACTTTTGCTTTGTTGATCTTACCTGTCTCAAGAATTGGCGTGATCGAGAATTTATCCGCCACCTCTTGGTTGAAGTTGAAGATCTTCTTTGCAATAGCGCGAGTTTTTGGTTCTTGTTCGGTCTGGTAACGAATCGCTTCATTGATGACGTCTGTCGTTTTCTTGGCGGTCTCAGGATGTTCGTTGATAAACTTTGTCGTGATAATGCCTGCTCCAACAGGGTTACCGTCAACTAGTGCGGCGAAGATATCCGGTGAGATGGCGCGTGCTCCATTTGTAAGTGCAATCGTGAGGGCTGGTTCATAGGCGAAAAGCGCATCGATCGCGGATGATTCAAGAGCGGGGAGTTGGTTCTGTGGTGGCATTTGAACAAACTCGACTGTCGTGATGTCGATACCCTGTTTTTTCAAATAGTCTTTGGCCAGGTTGGTGGCGGATGTTCCAGGAAATACGCCGATCTTTTTTCCGATGAGCTGTTTTACCTCTGTGATAGGTGAATCATTCTTTACGATGATCCGGTCAAACGGATGTTCATTTGTCATGGCGCTGGTGTTGTAGATCTTGAGCTTGCCCGGTTCTTTCTGTTCGATCGTGAAAAATGGAATGAAGCTGATCATGCCAATGTCAATGTCACCACGAACCATCGCTTCAATGGCTTGGTTGGAAGAAGCGAATGGAACGACAAAGGTCTTTGGACTGGTTTCACAGATATTCCACTAAACGGCGAAGGTCGCGCAGAAGCAAAACGAACGGCCGGTTTTATTAAAGATATAAAAATTAATCGAGCATACACTTCACTTCTCAAACGAGCGCAAGAAACACTTTCAATTATCCTTAAGGAAATTAACTCAAAAGCTTCAGTAACAAAAGATTTTGCGCTCAATGAACGAAATTATGGCATATACACTGGCAAAAACAAATGGCAAGTTAAAGAACAACTCGGCGAGAAAAAATTCTTAGAACTCCGCCGAAGTTGGGATATCCAATTCCCGAGGGAGAATCACTTAAAATGGTTTACCAGCGTGTTGT
>CAZENZ010000044.1:0-10233 GCA_964513705.1 uncultured Gammaproteobacteria bacterium | reverse complement strand
GGAGGGGGTGGGGGAGATTGGCAAGCGCCAGCCGCTGGTGGGAATGGTGGGGGAGCGGTCTTTCTTACTATTTCAGGTACTGCAACCATCAATGGTTCGATAAGAGCAAACGGCGGAATAGGTTTATACGGAGGATCATTTAATGCAGGTGGGGGTGGATCTGGAGGATCTGTTTACCTTCGAGCGGGTACACTGACGGGTGCTGGAACCGTATCGGCCGATGGGGGAAATAGTCAGACGAACGGTGGTGGTGGCGGTGGTGGTGGGAGAGTTGCGTTGGCTTTTTCTTCGACGTCGTTTTCAGGAACCTCTTCGACGAGCCCTGGTGCGGGTGGTTCGGGGAGTAACGGTACGGATGGAACAATCTCTGTCTTGCAGCTAAATATTGCGCCAGATGTTCCATCATCTCTCGGTTCTGCTTCTCTGATAAACGGCGCTACGAGCAGCGAGGTTACCCCAACGTTTAGCTTCACGCTTTCGGATCTGGATGTAGATACCGTGAAGTATCAGATTCAGATTGATGACACGGCGGATTTTAGTTCGCCACTTGTAGATTACACGTCTGGCCTTGTTGCTGAAGGGGCACGTACATTTCAGGTTGGTCAAGGAGCGGGCGATGGCACCTACAATATAGCAAGTTCCTCCACCCTTCCTGATGGCGCGTTTTATTGGCGAGTGAAAGCAATTGACGCTGCCTTGGCAGAATCTTCCTATACTACGGCAAATGGAGGTTTTGTTGCGTTTATCATTGATACAGTTCCTCGTACCATCATGTTTGGTCAATCGGTTGAAACAGCGCTTGAATCTGTGACGGCGACAAGTGTTCATGTGCTCCTATCGTCGCCGCATTTTGAAGCAGTGACGGTCAACTATGTTCTCACTGGAACCGCGACTGGAGGTGGTACTGACTACACCCTCGTCGATGGTGTAGCCACGATCTCCGCTGGCGAAACTTCAACCACGATTCCACTCGTGGTTGTGAGTGACTCGATTGATGAGCCGGAAGAGACAATAGTATTTACGCTTTCCTCGCCAACGGGTGCGAATGTCTCGTTGGGCGCGGCCACCACCCTTACCTATACTCTAACTGACGATGATATAGCCGGCGTCACACTCGCTCCCGCGTCTCGCGCTTTATCGGAGGGAGGCGCCTCTTCGACATATACAATCGTTCTTGATACTCAACCGACAAGTACCGTTCAAGTTGTGCTGACTGTCCCTTCAGATCTTACGGTCTCTACAACCACTCTCACCTTTACAGCGTCGAACTGGAGTACTCCTCAGACGGTGACGGTGAATGCTACGCAGGACGTTGTTCAAGAAGGGACGCATATTGCTACAACTACGCATGCGACGAATATGCCATCAGGATTCTCCTTCGGCTATGCTTCGTTGAGTATTGCAGATTTTGTTGCGACGATTGCTGATGATGAAACGGCTTCGATCGCGATCTCATCAACGAGTTTGGCTATACGCGAGGGTCAAGCTGGTACCTATACGGTTGTGTTAGGAACGGCGCCTACAACCACCGTGCAGGTCTTGCTTACGGCGGGCGCTCAGATCGCTTTGTCTACCTCGACGCTCACATTCACTTCTGAAAATTACAGTTCTGCCCAAACCGTAACCGTTACTCCGGCAAACGATGCTGTATTTACCGGTCTAAGAACCTCTTCAATTACGCAGACGGTTTCTACAACGGCAAGTAGTTATGCCTCTCTCACCTTGTCTACGATCTCAATCTCTATTACAGACGATGAGTCACAAGGTGGTGGCGCGGCGGGTTCGGCTGGCGGAGGCGTAAGTCCAATTGCGCTGATTGTTTCGAGTGATGCGAATTCATTGATTGCACCCGTTGCTACAACGGCTCCCGGTTCGATAAACCCACCAACACCCATACAAGTTCCTACAATTCCTACATTTCCGGATGCGAGAGAGGGCATTCTCACGATTCAGAATCCATTGGATCCGGATCGTTTGGCCGAGGTCGCTGGTCGTCCGCGAGATGTTATGGCAGAGGCACGTGTACTCCGATTCGTAGGGGATGATCGTCGTGAGTTTGCGGTTTCGACTTCAGATACCCAGGAGCGTGCGTTAGCGAACTTCATTGTATATGGAACTTCTCGTGCAACGTACGCGCTAGGAGAGGGCGAACGACGCGCTCTTGTACGGGATGCGCTACAAACTATGCGCACGTCGAATATTTCTGCAACTGATCTCGAACGATTGACACAAGGGGTTATTCCTCATTATCGCAATTTGGCCGAGGAACGGGCGCAGCTTCCACGGGCATTGGCCACCTTCCGAGCAATCTTTCAGCATGTTCCAAATTTTCAAAACCAGCAAGAAAATCTTGCCTGGAATACTCTGATGTACCGTATTCGTTTCCCACGTGATCTCACGGCGGAGCGAGAAGGAATTGCAGAGTTCCGTCGAACATTTGGTCGTGCACCAATTACGCCGTTTCAGTGGGCTGCAGTCAGAGTGATGGGATATGTGAGGTAGTCTTTTTGAGACTGAATGAAGCAGGAGAGCTCGTCCGCAGATAGGGGATGGGCTCTTTTGCTATTCGGGTGTCTTCTGTTTTGGTATTCATCCACAAAAACCGCTTGTAAGTGGGATGTAGTGGTAATAAAATGGGCAAAAGTGGGGATAAGTGGGATACGCCACGAAAACCTCGCTCTTTAGCCCATTTTCTTCATGTTTCTAGGCGAATATCGACACGCCGTGGACGAGAAGGGCCGGTTGTCCATACCGGCGAAGTTTCGAGCTCGCTTAGAAGAGGGGGCGGTGGTCACCCGTGGTTTGGATGGTTGTTTGACGCTTTACCCTTTGGCGGAGTGGAAGGTGTTGGCTGAACGTTTGGCGAATTTGCCGATTAGTCAGGGGGATGCGCGTGCCTTTTCTCGTTTGTTATTAGCTGGAGCAATGGAAGCCGAGATCGATCGCGCTGGACGTGTCATGTTGCCTGGATATTTGCGCTCCTACGCAAATTTGAAAAAAGAGGTGGTTGTGGCTGGTTTGTATAATCGCATTGAAATTTGGGAGCAGGACACGTGGAATCGCTACGCCGAAGGGACAGCCTCGCGTGGACCTGAAATTGCCGAACGCCTTGGCGGGATCGGTATTTGATATGAGTCAGACCGTTCACGTGCCGGTCATGCTTGAACCCTGCTTGGAAGCGCTGGCCGTTCATTCGAATGGTTGTTACGTGGATGGAACGTTGGGTGGCGGCTCGCATACGGCCGCGATCCTGGAAAAAAGTGCTCCAAAAGGGCGTGTCTGGTCGTTTGATGTCAATCCAAAAGCGTTACAAGCCGCTGATAAGCGCTTTGCTCCAGAAAAGAAAACCAAACGTTGGGCCGGGATCGAGGCCAACTTCCGTAAGATGGATCAGGTGGCGCAGGAGCAGCAATTGCCACCAATGGATGGCATCTTGCTCGATCTCGGATTGTCATCCGATGAGCTCCAAGACCCGGAAAAAGGTCTATCGTTCCAGGTTGATGGGCCGCTTGATATGCGCCTTGGTCAGGCTTCCAATGAAGACGGGCTCACGGCGCAAGAGATCGTGAATACGTGGAGTGAAGCAGAGCTACGCGAACTCATTCGCGATATAGGGGAAGAGCGCATGGCGGGTCGGATTGCGACCGCAATCGTTCGTGCACGCAAAGGTCACCCAATTACGCGTACGCTTGAGCTCGCCGATATCATCGTAGCGGCTGTTCCGCGTGGCTATGAGCGTGGTCGTATTCATCCCGCCACGCGCACCTTTCAAGCGTTACGTATCGCCGTGAATGATGAGCTTGGAGCCTTATCATCGGCTATTCAAGCCGCTTGGAATATTTTGAAAGTGGATGGCACGCTCGCGATTCTCTCCTTTCATTCTCTGGAGGATCGTATTGTGAAGTTTGCGTTGCGTGAAGCGCAGTGGAAAGCGCTTACCAAGCGCCCATTAGCTCCATCAGATGAGGAGATCGCTCGTAACCCACGGGCGCGTAGTGCCAAGCTCCGTGCTGCTCGTAAAGTCCTGACCTAGCCCTCGAACGAACCTTTCTTTGAACCTTGCCTTGAACCTCGTATGTACGCTAACCAACGCTCATTTGCCTTCACGCTCCGCCGACCGTCAGAGACGCTGGGGTTGCCGATGCCTGTCTCAAGACGTATCGCTCCCTCGTCTGTTCATAAAAGCTTGGCCTTTGGTGTGTTGGGCGTAGTGTTTCTTGCAAGTGTTGGTATGTATGTATCTTTGGTTGGGCAGGCGGCGCAACGTACAGTTGAACTACGCAGGTTAGAGCGTCAGGTAGAGGCAGCGAAAGAAATCGTCGCAGACCTTGATCAGAAAATCGCCCGTGAACAGGCGATGCCAGCGATTGAAGCGCGTGTACGCGCTTTGGGCTTTGTTCCGATCGAGCGCTCCGAGTATGTGCGTGTTCCACTTCGTCCACCGCTCGCGAGAGAATAGCGAAGAGGGTATACTGACGGCATGTCGTTGCCTGTGTTGTCGGTTGCCTCGCGTCTCGTACAAGAGGAATTTTTTTTGATTTTAAACTACCCGGTGTGGTGGTACTCAACCGGTTTTCAATCCTTGTTACGTTGGGTTCACGAGGGGCTGCGCTATCGTTGGCGAAAGTATGCAATCGGACTATGGCTGCGTAATCTCACCACCCCGATGTACGGAGAGTATTCGATATGGGGTCGTGTCGTGAGTTTCTTGATGCGCGTTGTCGTGATTGCGGCGCACTTTGTTGCGTGGTGTGTTGAGGCACTGGTTTATGGAATATTAATGGCGCTCTGGCTTGTGTGGCCTGCTGCCTGTGCATTAGGACTGATTTTTGCCCTGTATGTCTGAGTCCATCGCTTGCATTGTTTGTCCTGCCTGTCGAGCGGAAAGTCGAGCGATGCTCGAGTGTCGTTCGTGTGGGGGAACGGGCATGTACGTTCAGTTACCGTTCGGTCGTGCCTATTGGAAGCCAGAGATCACGTCGGAGGTCTTCTTATTGCAGGCCTGGCGCCGGTATTGGCAGCGGGCTGTCGCCGCATTCTTGGCGGTGATTTGTATTATATTATTGTCTTGGGTTGTGATGGGTATAGCGCGTGGTGGCGCTGATATCACGGATCTTGTACGAAGCTCGTTCTGGTTAGACGTCTGGTCTCGTCACGGAGCAGCTTTTTGGGGATTCGGATTTGTCTTGAGTGTTTTGATCTATCGTTTGGTTGGGAGTACCGAACGCTTTTCGCCTTTGCCGAATTGGGGCAAGACCAGGGAGCAATGGCAGGAATGGTTGAATCATCACACGCGCCAAGACGCGCTACATGATGTTTCATTACATCTTGAATCAGACGCTTGGTGGGTTTTGGAGCACGCACATGGATTTTCCGTGCAGTTAGGGAAGGCTGAGATTGGTCCGGCACATATTTTTGCTGCTGCCATGGTGAGCGATCAGGGGGCCGTCTTTCTCACGCGTCTTGGCCTCACTATTGATAAGGTCAAGCAAGAATTGGCGCAGTTGCTACGTGATGGTCGTCCAGGAGCCGAGCCGGTACTGACGGTTGACGCGCGTCGGATCCTGCTGGAAGCCTATGTACGTGCCTTGGAGGCGGGGCGCCGGGCGATCAGTGTGCCGGATCTTTTGTTGGGCGGGTTTCACGGAGATGCCCGCATCTCACCCATGATCGATCGGCTTGGTTTTCCGGAAACGCAGGTTGAGCAGGTTGCGGAATGGATTCGCTTGCAAACGCACATGGAGGATGAGCGCAATCGTTTCGTAAAGCTGGCAGCTCTCAAGCCGAACACCTCGATGGATCGTTTGATGACGGCGCGACAGGCCCCAACGCTCGATCAATTTGCCGAAGATTTAACGCTCCTTGCGCGAAACGGCTACATCAGTCCCATTTATGGACGAGAAGAAGAGTTGGAAGCCATGCTACAAGCCTTTGATGGGAACGCACACGGTATCGTTCTGGTGGGGGAACAGGGGTCTGGCAAGATGGCGTTGGTAGAAGCGATCGCGCGTCGTATGGTGGAGGAGGATGTGCCGCCAATCTTGTTTGATCGACGTTTGGTGTCTGTGCATTTGCCTCGTTTGATTGCGGCGGGTGATTCAGATGGGGCGTTGGAGCGGCTGCTATCCTTGCTCGCGGAGGTACGTTTAGGTGGGAATGCGGTGCTCGTGCTGCAAGGTATTGATGTGTTAGCGGGGATCGGTGCTGGTTCGCTCGATTTGTCCGAAGCCTTCGCCTCAGAACTTGAGCGAGGTGGATTCATGGTCATCGCGACCTGTACCCCACATGCTTGGACCGAATCGATGGAGCGCCGAACGCTTGGCGCGAAGCTCACCCGCATCAATGTGAAGCCACCAACTGTTGAACAATCAGTCCCGATGCTGATGGTACGCACTGGCCACATTGAATTTGAGCAAGGAGTGTACTTCTCCTATGCCTCATTGCTAACAGCGGCGCAGTTTGCGGATCGCTTTGTGCGTGAAGTGGCATTACCCGAGAGCGCGCTCGATCTACTGCAAGCCTCCGCTGTCCTCGCGCGCACGGTTCATGGGACGGGGAGCTTTGTTTCCGTTGAGGATGTCGCGACCGTTGTGAATCGAAAAACAGGTGTGCCAGTGCAAGCCGTTGCAACAGATGAAACGCAAAAACTCCTTCACCTCGAGGAGCGATTGCATCAGCGTGTTATTGGACAAAACGAAGCAGTGGTTCAGGTCTCTCAAGCACTGCGTCGTGCACGAGCAGAATTACGAGATGGGAAGCGTCCCATGGGATCGTTCCTGTTTTTGGGGCCAACCGGTGTCGGTAAAACGGAACTCGCTAAGGCTTTGGCGGCTGAGTATTTTGGCAGTGCTGAAACCATGATTCGCTTGGACATGTCTGAGTACCAGGATCGTCGCTCGATCGATCGCTTGATCGGGGCAGCAGGCGATCCGAAGGGGGGATTGCTGACGGAAGCGGTGCGCTTGAAGCCATTCTCCTTGTTGCTTTTGGATGAGTTGGAGAAAGCCCATCCGGATCTGCTCACATTGTTCTTGCAGGTGTTGGATGACGGACGTCTAACCGATGGCATCGGCCGTACTGTCGATTTTACGCATACGATTGTTATCGCAACCTCGAATGCAAGTAGTGCTTTTATCCAAGATTCCGTGAAACGAGGGGACACACTAGAACAGATTCGAACGGCATTGCTGGAGCGTGAGCTGCGCACCACGTTCCGCCCGGAATTCTTGAACCGTTTTGATGGGGTGATCGTCTTCTCGCCGCTTACCATGGATGACGTAACGCGCATCGCCTGGTTATTGATTCAAGGAATTACCAAGCGATTGGAAGAAAAGGGCGTGACCTTCCAGGCGGATGATGTAGCGATTGAAGCCTTGGCTAAAGCAGGTTTCGATCCACAGTATGGGGCTCGTCCGTTGCGTAGAATCATTCAGGAACGTCTTGAGAACCAGCTCGCGGACGCCGTCTTGCGAGGTCAGCTTCCGCGTGGGACAAAGGTGTTTATGCAGAGTGATGGGACGTTGAAGTTTGAGCAGTAAATGCTGCGTGAAAGGGGCCTCCGAAGCAGGTCCCTTTCACACAAAACGCCATGTCTATTATTTCTCAGTGTGTCCTGGTCACTATACTCGCTGGACTCGCGTCCTATGGCCTGAGTTTTGTTTCGCGTTTTGTTGCAAAGAAAGCAGGTGCGATTGATATTCCAAAGCCAGCGGGTGGAAAGAAGCTGCATCGTGCACCAACCCCACTCTTTGCGGGATTGGGGATTTTTGTGGTTGGTCTCGTCGGTACGATCGTTCTTGCTCAGTTGGGTTTGCTCGCGCCATCTCTCACGACGCGTCAGCTTGTCGCTTTCGTTCTTGGCGCATTCATTCTCCTCGTCGTTGGCCTGATCGATGATCGTTGGCCGCTCTCACCACGAACGGTGTTCCCTCTGTATGTCGTAGCTTGTGTCATCGTCGTATTGGGTGGAACGAGCGTGCGGGATGTGACGAATCCATTAGGTGGAACGTTCTCTCTCGTCGCGCAGCAATGGCGTTTTTTTGACGGTCTCGTGTCCTTTGCGTGGCCAGCAGACGTGTTGACGATTGGTTGGTTACTTGTGATGTTGTTTGCAACAAAGCTCATGGATGGGTTAGATGGGTTGGTGACGGGTCAGGCCTCAATTGGTGCAATCATGATTTTGTTGTTGTGTGTATCACCGGCATATTTTCTTCCGGCAATCGCTCTTCTTTCAGCGTTGATGCTCGGGACATATCTCGGGTTCTTACCGGTGAATGTGTTTCCGGCGAGACAGTTTCTCGGGGAGGCGGGGAGTACGTTGGCTGGGTTTACACTGGGATTCTTGGCGATTGCCTCTGGCGCCAAACTCGCTACCGCCTTTATGGCCGTTGGGATCGCGCTCATCGATATAGCACTCGTTATCTTCGGTCGTTTGCGTCGTCGCGTGCCGATTACGCAAGGTGATCGTACGCATCTTCATCATCAACTGCTTGATGCCGGATTCTCGCAGCGCCGTGCGGTTGGTATTCTGTGGTCGATTGGTTTAGTCTTTGGGTTAGCTGCTCTGACGCTTCAAACACGCGGAAAAGTCCTTCTTCTCGCTGTACTCGTCGTTGTCACTATTGGTTTATCTATTTATGCAACCCACCGAAGTAAACGCACCTAAGCCGCCTCGTCTCCCAATGCGTGATCGCGCTTTTTCCACCGGCTGTGTGTTCTGGTTTGCTCTGATTGGCTTAGGTCTCACACTGTTTGTGATGTCGGATATTCGCCCTTGGAAAGAGTCATTTTGGATCGACGTGGCTCGCAAGATTGATCAGGTAACTACAGATACACCGAATTTAGCGATGACCTACGAAAGCCGTATAATCGGGAATCAAACCTATCAGCTTGAGGTTGTGCGTTCAGAAGAAGCTCGCCAGCAAGGATTGTCTGGGCGAGCATCTCTCCCGACGTATCACGGCATGATGTTTCTGTTTGATACCCCGGATCGCTATACCTTCTGGATGGATCGGATGAAATTCTCCATTGATATGATCTTTTTGAAGGATGGGGTGATTGTGAATATCGCTAATAATGTACCCTTTCCAAAGACTCCAAATGAGTCTCCAGCGGTGGTTCGGCCGCAGCAAGCCTTTAACCAGGTGCTAGAGTTACCAGCAGGGGATGCGGACAGGCTAGGGCTCAAAATAGGTCAACGAATTTTGTAACGAATCTAGAAGACAGAAATAATCTATTACATCACAAAAGCCCCACACGTTTCCGTGTGGGGCTTTTGACGTCTCTCGAAAGACTTCGTGTCGGGAGAAGTACGTTGTTGCTTCATTGTGGGAAGTCCCCGTCACGAGAACTCTGTGACATGGGTTTTATCGGATCTCACCGAGGATGGTGAGCGATGGCCCCGGTTGGGGCTGAGTGGTGGGTCAACGCGTCTGCGCCGCCTCGTTCGCGAGCTGGATGAGCCGCTGCCCCGCAGGAGTCGTCGGATGCATCTGTCCCGCGTACTGCAGGAACTCCGCGACCAGATCGTTCCGTCCTCAAGCTAGAAGTGGCGAGGTTTATGATACGACCTGGTCGGCAGAGGGGGTCCGACCGAGGGCAGATCATCATTCAGTTGAATGGTGGTCTGTTCTCAGTCGGATGTATCGAAGACATGAAAGAGCCCAAACACAAAGTTGAGCGCAAAATATCGATTCGAGTTGTAAGGCATCGAACGCGCTATCCTAGCAGAAAATGAGGGAAAAGTCAATGGAAATGGGCTAGTTTTGCTTAAATTTAATCTTTAACACGTGTGCAGAGGGTTCGCATTGACATTCCTAGAGCTTTTTCGCTATAGTCTGGGCCATTCAACCACTATGATTGCTGTCATCAAAACCGGCGGAAAACAGTACCTCGTCCAAGAAGGGGACGTGATTTCCGTTGAGAAATTGAACGTCGAGCAGGGAAAAACTCTTCAGCTCGAGACGCTTATGAAGTCTGAGGGAGAGAAACTCGAGCTCGGTACCCCGACTTTGTCTTCCCAGGTTTCTGCTGAAGTAGTGGCTCATGGTCTCGGTAAAAAGATCGAAGTTGTAAAATATAAGGCCAAGTCTCGCTATACGCGCCGTACCGGGCACCGCCAAGCCTTTACAAAGATCAAGATTACGAAGATCTAGTAGTCGGGTCCAAAAGATCCCCATCAAGCAATCACAAAAGCCCCACACGTTTCCGTGTGGGGCTTTTGACGTCTCTCGA
>CAZENZ010000043.1:0-10519 GCA_964513705.1 uncultured Gammaproteobacteria bacterium | reverse complement strand
TTGGATCGGGTGAACGGGTGGGAGACTTCGAGGTCACGTTGATATTTCCTTCAAATCTGGAACGATATTCCTGTTCTGTAATGCCATCACGATTCGCGATAATGCGATAACAAAAAGAGAAGGTATCAACGATCACCCCATCAAAGTCAAATAGGATCACCTTCATATTAGTGCGTTAAATAAAGATTCATGCTTCGAATATACAATACCCCGCTTTCTCTTCATCATGCGGGCCTCTCAACGATGAGACGAGCGCATTCATCAACGGCATGCCCTACGCAGCCCGCAGATCAGCTACGTTCGACGTGTGCCTTAAAACGATCGAGAATCGATTGCCAGCCAGCCCGCTGCATCTCAGCAGAATTTTCTTGCTCAATTTCAAACGTCTCGACCACGCGGATGGAGTCGTTTTCTGCGACAAACGTCACCTCCACCGCTCGACCATCCCCCATCGTGTAGGCGATACGTGACTCTGGAATTACGTCGGTGTATGTCCCACCGAAATCAAAGCCCATCGACTTGTCTCGCGCCTCCATGCGCGCCGTAAATGTACCTCCCGTTCGCAAATCATTCGTTGCCGCCGGACAGCACCAATCATCTGAGGCAGCGTTCCACTGCATAATATGTACAGGCTCCGTCCAATAACTCCAAACTTTTGAAAGTGGGGCGTGCACCAACGTATCAATGGTCACGGATGGTTTGTCAGTCGACATACAAGCTCGGTATAAAGGATATATAAACGATACTTCAACCTACCCGATTGTATGCCCGAGCTTCAACTCTTCAAGATCGCCGTCAGCGCTTTTGTTGTACAAGAAGGGAGTGTCCTTCTTTTGAAACGCCGAGATGACGAAGTTTTTCTCCCGGGCGTCTGGGAAGTTCCGGGGGGCGGAATGAATGAAGGAGAAACCATCGAACAGGGCGTCATGCGAGAAACGCGTGAAGAAGCTGGCGTGGAAATTTCCGTTGGAAAACTCTTCGGGTATTTTGAATACGTAGATAGTCGAGGACAACCAACACTCAACCTGAATTTCATCTGCACCCTCAAAGATGTAAACGCACAGATCAATGTCACATCGGGTGAAATGGCTGAAGGACGGTGGGTCAACGCGAGTGAGTTTAATGCCATCCCCTTCACATCAGATCTTATGAAACGCGCTTGCCAACAGGCACTCGATCTTCATTAATCGTATG
Organism: uncultured Gammaproteobacteria bacterium; assembly: GCA_964513705.1. Classification (GTDB taxonomy): domain Bacteria; phylum Patescibacteriota; class Patescibacteriia; order 2-12-FULL-60-25; family 2-12-FULL-60-25; genus JAGOTP01. Next base: position 9,325 of record CAZENZ010000043.1, on the reverse strand, counting down.
CGCACTATTCATCGCGACATTGTCTCAGCCCTGATCTTTTCAAAAGACGGAAAACTATTCCAAGGGAAAAAGCATCCAAAAGAGGGTGGCGTGTACCCAGATTGTTGGCATATTCCGGGTGGTGGCATACAAGATGGTGAAGACCAACGTACCGCGCTCAAGCGCGAGATGCAGGAAGAAACCGGGATCGATATCACGCCCTACACCGTCGAGCTCATCGACGATCAAGGTCGCGGCGAATCCACAAAGCGACTCAAAGAAACCGGTGAAGAGGTTTTCTGTCAGATGACATTCAACATCTATAAAATTTTGATTAACGATAAGAACGCGGACGAAATCACCATCTCGCTGAACGACGACCTAGCAGAATATCACTGGATTCATCTCGCTGAACTTTCATCATTCAAACTCACTCCCCCATCGGTGGAATTATTCACCCGGCTGGGCTACCTATAATCCTTGCCAAGTCTGCCCTCAAGACCCAATAATAGGGCATATGAATTTTCGCAATCGTAAACTCGTCATCGCTGTCAGAGTCCTTTTGGGTCTGTTTATGATCTTTAGCGGCGTCGGTGGACTAATGGCCGGAAATAGCATGCAGGGCGTGCCAGAAGCCATGATCCCAACCATGCGTGTTTTCTGGAATACGGGCATCTTCCAGATGATTAAAGTCACTGAGATCGTGGCTGGTCTTATGCTCGTCATCGGCCTCTTCCCACAGCTTGCCACCATTTTTCTAGCGCCAATTTGCATTGGCATTATCGTCTTCAATGCGCGCATTTCTCCTGCCAATCTTCCGATGGGAGCGATCGTGACGATCCTCACCATCTTCTTGGGGTACGCTTATTGGGACAAATACAAGTCACTCTTCGAGCGCGCCTAGACCGCTCACGTTCTATAAAACACGTTTTCGCCGTCCTGGCGTCGGCTGTTTACTGCTAGGCACTGGCTGCTCCTGATCTGAATAACCAAGCACATCGTCTAGAGCGGCAGGCAAAACAGCGGATCCTGCCATCAGTCAAATACCCGGCATGAGTCGTGACCACAAATTTGGCGAGATGACCTTTGAAAAAGTAGAAAAAATGCGCGCGTCGTTTACCGGTACAGACACTGTTTCTGGAACCATTTCACCGCAAGCTCTAGAGGTTGATAGGCGCTGGTATACGATCGACACTCTAGCGATTATTCTCGCGCGTCGTGCCCGACACGCGGCAAGAAAACAACAAGCCGAACGAACGGTTACGGATATTCACTCATCCCCCATCAATTATGGAATGTGCATCCACTCCCGAAATATTGAATCCCAAGATCGAAACAATGCACGGACCAAAAGGGAGCGGACTCTCTTACTGTATTGAGCGCGGAGGCATTGTAACCTCACTACGTTTGGGAGGAAAAGAGGTTTTATATCTCGAAGAAGCCACGCTTCGTAATCCAACAGCGAATGTTCGGGGCGGGATTCCGATTCTATTTCCAAACGCTGGTCCGATTGATCACGATCGCTTCCATGGATTGAAACAACATGGCTTTGCTCGTACATCATCAGACTGGGTGGGAGCCCAAGACCCAACCGGACGTGGCTTCTACAACTCTCTGCTCGCTACAGAAGCAACACGGGAAATCTATCCGTACGACTTCCTGTGCGCACTGCGAGCCCATCTTGAAGACGATGGGTCCGTAACACTGACGCAAGAAGTCACAAACCGAGAAGTCTATGGCAATCTCCCGGTCGCCATGGGCCTCCATCCGTATTTCAAAGTACCAGCTAGAGCTAAGACAGCCATAAAGTTCGATTTCCCTGGTGGCAAAGAAATAGAGGCAGCTGCTTATCAGTGGACCAATGGGACATCGTTTTCCATTGCGAACCCTGTCGTCGAACATCCAGACACAGACCTACGCATCGTCATCCCCTCCCTCGGTACGCTCGTCATGAAGGTGTCACCAGAATATAAACGGATTTGGATCTGGTCACTCCCAGACAAAGATTTTGTGTGTATCGAACCGGTGATGCGTGATGCGGGTGGACTCGTCGACGATCCAAAACTCGTGCTGCCCGGAAAAACCTATTCCGCCAGCCTGAATCTACGGTTGGAGCCACTCTGAAGCAAACCACATGTCACGTCGATTCAAGTCGCTTCATCGTATCCAGGAAACGTGTTAGACGTTGCATTGGATACCGTTCCTCAATAGACCTATGCGCATCGTTTCTTGGAACGTGAATGGCATTCGCTCAGTCTTAAAGAAGGGATTCGTGAATTGACTGACGGACACCGATCCCGACATTGTCTGCCTTCAAGAGACCAAGCACTCTCCATCTTCGCGGAGCCACAACCCATCGAGATGTGTTGGGCTCAGATCACGGACCGGTCGGCCTTGAACTTGAGTATTCATTAAGAAAAATCACCCATTTAGAAGCACCGAGTTTACCAAGCGGTCAGTATCAACTATTGTAAAAAGGCCTATGTCTGATCTGAAACCAGATGCCGCTTTCGAAATCGCCTTCTTTGCCATTGTGCAGGATTTAGGATTAAGCAAAGACGAGCTTTTGCAATCCAAAGGCCGTGTAGGGATGCATCTAGATAACGCCTACAAAGAATACCTCGCCACCCCAGAATCGCACCGTCTGAATGTACTCAACACCTACGCTCAAACCCTCGTTCAAAAGGTACGCGCAGCAAACCGAGCAGCAGAGAATCCCGGGCGCACTCCACCTCTGCCAAGTTTGCAGGATATTTTTCCCGTCCTCCGACCACGTGCCTATTTTGTACACAGCCGCCTCCAGGCACAGGCAATGAGTGGCGCAAAGTCCTTGAAATCATCGACGTTCACGATCCCCTTCACCGATCATTTTTCGGTTGGGCTTGTGGTTGACGACGGAAAGCAAATGACGACTCTTACAGAAGAAGACGTTGCCGGGCTTGGCGTTGAACCAGACGATCTCTATGAACTCGCTCTCGAGAATTTACGCCAAGCGCAACCGATTACGCTTCGCGAGCTTGGACCGCGCGTCTGGGCTTCCGATGAAGCAGGATATGGCTATGACGCTTCACTGATTCTCCTTCCAGAATTTGCAGAGAAATTTTCATCCCATGGAACGCTTGCCGCCTTCACCACTAATTCTAGCCGTCTGCTAGTCACCGTTCTTGAAGACCTCAACTTGGATCATCCTATTTTAAAACTTGTCGTCGAATCGTTTGTAACACATCACCATCCACTGACCGCCGTCCCCTTTATTCTCAAAGATGGAACATGGAAAGAAGCTGCTGACGTCGATGGCCATCCCTTTCTCCGCTATTGGCGACGTTCGTGGGTTAAAGAGCGACTGGACAACATCACAACTCAAAAAGCATTGTTTACAGAGCTAAAACCAGAGCTAGTTTTTCCAGAAACCTATTCACTCGGACTCGATCTCGCTGTAGGCGCAGAGCAAGGAGCCGCCTACACACAAATGTCGAATGCTGAACGAGATAAATACGTCCTTCCCGTGAGTGCTACGGATAGCCCGAACGGACCAGGCGACCCGTTCTTTCTCACGGATACCATCATCATCTCGTTCAACGGAGGTGCCTACAAAAAAACATATCTCCTCAAAACACTGCGACTGGAAGTTCCAGGACTCATTCAAAGCGACGGGACCTACGAACCAGCCATCGGCTATTTCACACGCTTACCCACCATCGAAGAGCTAAAACTGGTTGAAGAAAAACAGAAAATCGCCTTACGAGTGATGGCCGGAATATAATATGCATCTCTTTATTGCGATTGCGGGAAACATGGGGGTTGGAAAATCAACCCTCACCGAGCGCTTGTCGCGCACACTTGGTGCAACACCCTATCTTGAACCGTCCATTGAAAATCCATATCTCGCGGACTTTTACCAGGACATGCAGCGCTGGGCCTTTCACTCACAGATGTATTTTCTCGGTCGGCGTCTAAAAGATCACGCAACCGTTATCGCAAGCGAGGGCGTCCTGATTCAGGATAGAAGTCTCTATGAAAACGCCGAAATCTTTGCACAACATCTGTATGAGCGCGGAGCAATTTCAGAACGTGATTGGGCAACCTATCAAGAAATTTATCAAACGGCTGTTCGACTTTTGCGCCCGCCCGATCTCGTCATCTATCTACAAGCGAGCGTTCCTTCTTTGGTTGAACGGATTCAAAAACGTGGACGAGCGTTTGAACAAACGATCGACGTCGACTATCTGCATGGACTAAACCGTCTCTATGAACACTGGTCTCAGCAATTCGGACTTGCACCAGTTTTGACAATTCCAACCGAAGAAATCCACTATCTCGCAGAGCCTTCGGCGTATGAGCACGTTTTAGGACTTGTAAAAGAGCGGCTGGGTGGATTGCCGATCCCCCTGTATACTTGAAACCTATGACCACCAAAGCCACGATTACCGCTGTTGTAGCCATTCTTTTCATTATTGGAGCAGGATACATCATCTATAAGGGACGACCCGTCATGAACATGGAGCAAACCGTCCCAACAACCAGCCAAGCAGTTCAAGTCACGAATCCATCGATCGCTACCACGACGACGGCTACCCCAGATAAGCCGACAGCGACGACCACGGACTCCACTAAACCAACGTCAAAGCCAGCCCCTGCGCCATCTCCGACACCGGAACCAGCCCCTGCGCCAAACACCTTCACCATGACCGATATCCAAGCCCACGGCACACCAAGCAGCTGCTGGGCGGCTGTTGGTGGAAACGTCTATGACCTCACAAGCTGGATCTCGCGCCATCCGGGTGGCCCTGGCACCATTCAGCGCCTATGCGGAACAGATGCAACCGCTCGCTTTGAACGCAAACATGGTGACTCGAGCAGCGCGAAAGCCATGCTTGCTCTTCTCAAGATCTGGACCCTTCGCTAACCGGTATGAACACCCTCGCTCGCGCTTTACTTCGTTGGTCATGGGCGATCCTGTTTATCTGGTTCGGCGCACAGCAACTCCTTCATCCGGGTGATTGGGTGGGGCTTTTACCTGAGTGGACTGGATATCTCCCGATTCCGGGCGAGATGTTCATCCAACTCAATGGTTGGTTTGAGGTATGTTTTGCCATGGCGCTTGTTATAGGTTGCTACACGCGTTTCGCGGCTGCCCTACTATCATTCCATCTTCTTGGGATCGCAATTTCCGTAGGCAGCGCAACCGGCGTGCGCGACGCCGCTCTCAGCATGGCTGGCTTCTCCCTTGCATTAGGCACGCCTGACGATTGGACCCTTGACCGTCGCTACTATCAACGCCCAATGTAGGCCCCATGCGTATCCTGATTGTCGCCCCGTTGTACCCACCCGACACAGGGACACTCGCGACGTACATCAAAGAGGTCGCTTCTCGTCTCGCTGTAAAACATACCGTGAGCGTTGTTGCATATGGCTCAGAGCCAGAGCAAGCACCGAACGTTCAGATGGTCTGCACCAGTAAACAGTGGCCCGTACTGGTCCGTACCGCTCTTTTCACCTGGCGCCTCTGGTGCAGTTCACGTGGGGCCGATCTGCTCTATGTCAGTGATGGTGCATCTGTCGGCACACCTTCTATTTTTATCGGACGCATACGTCGCATTCCCGTCTATCGCTTTGTACGGGAAGATGAAGCTCGAGAACGCCTCGAACAACTCACACGTACAACTATTCCTGAAGAGGCGTTCGCCCTCTCCTCTCTCCCACAATTGAAGATTCGCTTCATACGTTGGCTACAACGCCTCGTCCTTCGCCACTCAAAAAAGGTTCTCATGCCAAACGGCTGGCTGAAAGACATCTTCGGACGCGCTTATCAGATTCCACAAAAAAAGATGGTGGTTCTTCCATATCCACCTGAGCGCCTTGAACGTGTCTCGTTTCCGCTGGAAACCAAACCGCATCAACTACTTGTTACGAGCCCACTCACCGTAACTTCAGGGGTACGCGAACTGATTGAGCAGTTCACTCAGGTTCAACAACAGGTTCCTGATCTCTCTCTCGTCATCGCAAATGATGGTCCAGAAGAGAGAACTCTTCGTGCACATGTTCAAACGCTCGGACTAGACTCAGCAATTCAGTTCCTCGGCAAAGTTTCACGCGTAGAACGAGCTTACCTGCTCCAGACATCCGGGGCTCTCGTCTTGCACCCCAATGCCCAGCACGCATCGCATGATGTATATGCCGCCTATCAGGCGAATCTTCCTGTCGTAACAACAGACACGCAGGACACTCTCCCTGCCGTTTTGACCGATCAAGAATTGCGTGAACAACTTATCAACGAGGGAACGCAAACCATGAACCGTCAGGCGAGTTGGGAACACCATCTTCAAACAATTCTTGCCTTATGACCTATCGAGCAACTGATGCAACCTGGCAAGACTTCTGTAAAGCCGAGTTAGAGATCCTACAGCCCCTCCTCGCACGTCTTGGATTTGCATTAGATGAGCAACAGATTCATCTCGGCGGGGAACGGTCCGTGATCAGTGGTAAAAAGCTCGTCTTACTTGGCTACCGTATATCTGACCACAAACCGATCGTCATCAAAGCCAGTACACATCCAGACGGACGAAAAGAAATGGAGCAAGGACATGCAGCACGCGTCCTGCTCGATGATATTAAGTTTGCCTACAACGTATTCCTTTCACCCGAAGAACTTGTTTGGCACGACGAGAATGGCTGTCTCGTCTCCATCACGGCATTTATCGATCAACCTATAACATTTCTAGAACGCCCTCTGAAGGAGCAGTTTTTCCTCGCCATGAAGGCTTTTGAGACACAGGAAAGCGCGCACGCAACAACGTATGAACATCAAAAAATGATTCGCGGATCGTTTCGCGTATACACCAGTGACACCTACCTCAGTATGCTTGAAGCGTATCGTGAAACGATCCTGTCTCACTTCCAGCAGCGAACAGACCTACAAGCTCTACTCGACCACGTGTTTGACACGCTCTGCTCCCAGAAATCACGCATCGAACAGTACTGTGGTTTTCTCACCCATACCGACTTTGTTCCACACAACATTCGCGTTATTAATCGAGATATTTACCTCCTCGATCACTACGCGATCCGCTTCGCTAACAAATATGAAGGCTGGGCACGTTTTCTCAACTTCATGCTGCTCTATCATCGCGAACTCGAGCAAGCGCTCTTGATGTACGTGAAAGAGAATCGTGCACCAGAAGAATACGAAACGCTTCATTTGATGCGTCTGTTTCGCCTCACAGAGCTCGTTGCCTACTATGTGAAACGCCTAGAGAAAACCGGCGGGAATCTACATCTTCTCGACGAAGCACGCGTCGAATTCTGGATAGATGCGCTTCAGGCTCAAGTAGAACACAGACTATTACCCCAGACACGTATCACCGAATACCAACAGCTCCGCGACAACCTACGCAGCAACGAGGAGAAGCGTCGACAAGAGCGTTTACACTAAACGAACATCTTCACGCCTTACCCTTTGAGAGCATTCAATCGCTCAACCAGGATCGTGTACTCGTCTAAAATGGGATGCTTCCAGGTCTTTTTCACCTCGGCACACAAGGTTTGCTCAAACCAACATTTTAATTCACGACCACGGTTAAAGAACTTCCACACGTCTTCGCCATGGATTTGATAGGCGGAGAATAAACTCTCCAGATTGTGAATTTTATCCGCAATCGATACCGCCTTCACCTGGTCTGAAGCGGCGGCAACCCGTTCGATATATAAGGCCTTTCGCTCTTCCCAAGGCAAACTCTTATCTTCAGATACAGCGAGCACAATCTCAACGACCGGTTTACCAACCAACACTTCCAACTCCTCTTTGGTAAAGTCCGTGTCTTCTAAAACATCGTGTACCAATCCAGCCGCAATCACCTGGTCGGAAAAGCCATACGACATGAGCTTAAAAGCCACCATGCACGGATGGATAAAATACGGAGTCGTATCATCTTTACGTGTCTGCTTGGCATGCGCTGTATGCGCAACCAAAGCTGCCATTTCAAGAAAAGAACGTGGCTTATCAGCAAACGGGAAATGGGCTAGTTGGTGGACCATAGTGGAAGGAAGATTTTTTCACACATATCTTTTGTAATCGCACCCCATTCATACGAACGCAATACCATGGCACGCGCCTGTTCGCCCACCTTCTTCGCCTGCTCTGGATGAGCCAGAATATCGTTCACTGCTTCTGCGATTTGCTCTGGCCGATCTCTATCTACCGCCCAACCAGTGGTTTCTTTGTCCGGATTTCGCTTGGCATCGAACAGGAAATCCGCAATACCCCCCTCCTGAGTCGCAATCACCGGCAAACGCGAAGCCATGGCAGACAGGAAGGCATTCCCGAGCCCCTCAGATCGACTTGGTCCAACAAAAATATCAGCATTCTTTCTATAAGCAGTAACCTGTGAACGCTCAACACGACCCGTGAACAGGACTCGATTGACTACGCCTAATTCTTCCGCCAGCTTCTTGAGATCAGCCTCATCTGGTCCATCCCCCACCAAAACCAAGCGCACATGCGCTGGAAGAAACTTGAGCGATCGAATGACCGTATCATGGCCCTTTTGATGAACAAGACGCGCTGTATTCATCAACACCGTTTCCCCCGGTTGTTTATTAATGACCCGACGTGCTTGCCCTACCTCTTCTTCAGACACAGTCTCATGCACATCTTTCGGATTTGCTCCGTTGTGAATGATTTCGAGCGGTCCCCTGAACTCACGCCGACGCGCCCAGTTTCCCAAAAATTCCGAAATCGCTTGAACACGCGTCGCACTCGTAAAGGCACGCGTGAAGAGTGGCCAAAGTGGTTTCAAAGTCTTTTCGATCTGTTCCGGAGGATCCCCTTCCTGCAGCGTGAGGACATACGGAACATCCTTGTGAAACAGTTTAAATAACGCCGCCGGAACCCCCGCTGAATGCGCCATGATCGCCCAAATTGCGTCGTACTTGTACTTGCGATGCAGCGAACAGGCTTTCCAAGCGGCCTGGAATTGGTAGAGCGGCTTATTCAAATCCAATGGCCACTTGCCCAGATCCTCAAAGGTTGGCTTCACTTTTTGGGTGATCCCTATTCGATGCACCAATACATTCCCAACCCTCTCCTCTTTCGCCAGCGACGCATCGTATCGCAATGTCACCAAGTGAAACTCAATTTCTTCTGGATCAATCCGATCGGTAATTTCTTTAACCGCCGCCTCCGCACCACTCGTGAACGAGGGGTAATAGGCGAGAGAGAAAATGAGAACACGTTTTTTCATATGCGTCGTAACGTTACGTAAGTTTTTTTGACGCTTCACATCCTCGATGTATTCCTTAAGATACTTCGTCTGCTTCCAGCCTAATGCTTTGATTTTTTCGCTATCGA
>CAZENZ010000042.1:0-10843 GCA_964513705.1 uncultured Gammaproteobacteria bacterium | reverse complement strand
CCCAAGTAACATACCCGGAGGTGTGCTGCTTGTTTTATCAGGAGTGCCCATTACGGCGCACCACATCTCCTGAATAGCAAAGCAAGGCCCTGCTCTTGGGTTTATTACCTGAACCTAGACGTCATAAGGGTAGCTTAGAAGCCCAGAAAAGTGAAGCTTTTGGCTTAATGGAGGGTTTTAAGGGATTAACTGAGAAATCAAACTGATAGACCCTTCCTGAGATAATCGAATATTTTGGCAAACTTTTTGCGAGTTTCATCTTCTAGATAATCTGGTATGCGTTTCTCGTGATATAAGGTCTGTATCCCTGTGTGGAACGCACCTTTGTTGTACGAAGATAAAGAAGGATTGAACTCGTTTGTAATCGCCACTTTCTCGGCTGCGCTAAAAAGGTCCTCAGTACTAATATTTTTAAATGAAGGATCTATATCTTCTAGTGTTTTTATACGATCTGCATCACTTAACTCCTTAATGTACCTGATCTTCTGACTGCGTCCTTCTTTATCCGAATCAAGTAACACCATATAACCTCTCCCCCAAGCTTCATATAAAGCAATAGGTAGGTCTAGTGCGGTCGCTCCTTGACCGGGGTAGACACAGAAATTATTCGCTTCTTTTTGAAACACCACATCTTTAAAGTACTTAAAAACAAAGTAATCAAATTTACCTTCTGTGATCACAACATTAGGCACGTGCTCCAACATTCCAGGTTTGTAATCTAGAACATCTAGTATTGGCTGAAAGTAAGAAGTCTCTGTAGGATATTGTGAAACAAACTTTCTATAGGTATAAGCCTCAACCTCTGTCTTACTAGAGTCAAAGTCATCATTCTCCTTGTACTCAAGGCCTTTATTTTTGACTATATAGGCAGAATTAAGCCACATTGGGTTAACAAGGTGGTGACTATGCGTTGTATACACTAGTCGTGCTTTATTTGAAATCTTTTCAAAAGTATCCAACAAACTCTGTTGAGCCGCCTGATGAAGGTTGGATGCTGGTTCATCTAAAAGAAATAAAATCTCTCCACTGGTCTCTATGCGCTCCTTGCGGAATTCGGTATAGAGTAAAAAAGTAAAGAACCAACGAAAACCCAGACTTCTTTCTGCGACAGAATATGTTTGTTGCCCTTCTTTAACGTTTAACCGGATGTAATATCTCTCCCCTTCATGACCCGTTTTAGCTACAATTTCTTTCTTACTTACCTTCTGGATCCTGTTCCAGGCATCAAATACAACTTTTGAGATCTTAGCGCCCACTTGATTTTCAACCGCTTCTAGCGCTTGGGTGTTTGCATTGGTAGGCGAAGAGAGTCTATCAAGTATACTGCCCTGGACATTATATGTCGGATTAATAGAAGTGAGCACATCTTCAATAATAGAAAAGTATTCTTCCTTATAGCCTTCGCCAGGCGTTAACCAAATCTTCTCAGGAAACTTTGAAAGGAAATCCCTGTAGAAGATGATTTCTGGAAAAAGCTCTTCTTTTATATACGACCACAGTTCTGACTCTTGCTGATCGACTAATTCCGATTCCTTTGATCTGGATGTGTTTTTAACACTTATGAATGGAGAGTACGTTCTCTTTGGCGTAACTTCGGGCACCGAATTAGTAAAAGAGTAAACTCTTTCGAGAGTAAACTCGTCTTTAATAATCACATCCTTAAATTTGATCTTCTTACTAAGAAAATCCGTGATCTTCTTCTTATCCTCAGAGGTGATGCCGATGACTGCCTTTATAGAAACCCGACCGGTGAAACCTCCAGCTGCGCTTTTAGGAATCAGCAGATGTTTCTTGTCCTCTGGAACCTCAAACTCAAAATCGTTAATCGCCTCTAGAATTGTCGTTTTTCCAGACTCATTTAAACCAACTAATGTATAAATCTTATAGTCAGGTTTTAAGCTTAAATCCAAAACAAGACTCTTAATACCCTTGTAGTCCAAAATCGTAAACTTTTTATAATACATGGCCATTTTATACGATAATAGCTGTACCTCGTAAAGTGTAATGATTCGTTTAATTGATAAAAACTTTATCTTTTTCAACAGCCTAGACTTCTTTCCAACTTAGCGGCATTGATGTGTCCGGGACCCTAAGAACCATACCTAACAGGGTACCCGCACATATATGGAACAACCTTCACCCACCCCTAGTTCCTTACGCTATTGTCTCTACGTCAGAAAAAGCAGCGAACAATCCGAACGTCAGGCACTATCCATCGACTCACAAATCGCCGAAATGCAAGCCGTTGCTACCCGTGACGGCTTTTTGATAGCCGACATCATGCGAGAGAGCCATTCAGCCAAGGAATCAGGCCAGCGGCCTGTCTACAATCAAATGATTCAGGATATCGGCTCGGGAAAGTTCAATGCGATCCTTACATGGGCTCCTGATCGCCTTTCGAGAAACGCGGGCGACCTTGGAAGCATCGTCGACCTGATGGATAGCGGGAAGCTCGTTGAAATACGAACATCGAGTCAACGTTTTACTAACCACCCCAACGAGAAGTTCCTTCTGATGATTCTCTGCAGTCAGGCAAAGCTTGAGAATGACAATAAGAGCGTAAATGTTAAACGCGGACTCAAGACAAAGGTCGAGATGGGCTATAGGCCGAACATGTCCCCTCTTGGATATCTACACGATAGATTCGCTGAGAAGGGAGAAAAGAAAATGTTTATCGATCCGATACGAGGACCAATTATCAAAGAGATGTTCGAGAAAGTCGGGTACTTGTGCTGGACCGGCCAACAAATCTACGACTGGTTCAGAGATGACGTGAAGCTTAGAACGAGAAAAGAGAAGAACGTCTCTCTAAGCATGATCTATAGAATGCTGGTGAACCCTTTCTACACCGGAAGATACGAGTTCCCAGTAGGAACCGGTAAATGGTTCGACGGTAAGCATGACCCACTCATCTCCCAAGAGCTGTTTAACCGCGTACAAGAAAACCTGCAGAAGATCCCAAAAGGAATACCTGGCACAAAAGACTTTGCGTTCACCAGGCTCATGACATGCGGTTCGTGCGACTCAGGAATCACTGCTCAGGAGAAAATCAAAACTTTAAAAGATGGTACCGTACGAAGATACGTATATTACCGATGCACCAGAGGGGTTAAACAAGATTGCAAGGAACCTGAAATTCGAGAAGAAGATCTGATCGAGCAGTTAGTGAATATCTTCGATCAAATAAGCTTGGACGAGATCGGCATTCGCGAAAGATTTGAAGAAGAAGTGAGACGTCTAAACAAGTTCCAAGCAGGTGTGCTAGGAGCAAAAGTGAGGCAAGAACCAAAAGAAATCGAGGTAGATATAAGAAACTACGCAAAATACATCCTTAGGGAAGGTGTTATAGCTGAAAAGCGCGAACTTTTAACAACACTCCGAAGTAAGCTCATCTATCAAAACAAAACCGTTGATATTCTCTAGCATTATACTTTGCGTGCACTCCTCCGCATCCCCCACCAAGCCGCCGGAGCCAATAGAACGACGCTCGCCATACCCGGGAAATACCCGTAAGGCTCTCCCGTAAAAAATGGAAAAATGAAGTGGGCCAGCTCGGTGATTCCCATGGCGGCAAAGAACGTCCAAACCAAATACCCTCCAAACGGATATCCTCGTTTAAGCAAGAAAGGCCCCAAAAGCCACGCCCCGACCGTAAGCAACAAAAGAAGAATCAGGGAAAGCGAGGTGACTTCGGGCGTAGGGACGCCTGTTAGACCGGATAACCGTTGTTGAAACAGCATTCGGTTCTCTTCGATCCTGTGCACGATGAAAAGCCCTAACGTCACCAGATACGGCACCTTTATGGCGCTATAGGAGATCTTGCTGGCGCTAAATAGCCAAATAATGAAACCTCCCAGAAAACCGGATGAGAAAATCAGCATCGTCCAGAAACCGAATGAGACGTACCCTAAGACAAGTATCGCTACCGTAAAGGCAAAGGCGGCGGAGACGAGTAGAATTGGTTTACTCATAAATATTAGGAATGTGTTAGAAATAGACCTTTTCAATTACCCTACAAAATCCAGAACAATCCGATAGCTAAAGCGATACGATAGACACCGAAAACAAGGAACGTATGACGTCGCACAAAGGCCGTGAGCGCCTTTACGCTCAAAAGAGCGATGACAAAAGAAATCACACACCCGAAGAACATGATCCCAAGCTGACCTTGAGAGAAGCTTCCTGCGCTTTTCACCAAATCCAGAGTGACCGCCGCTCCCATGGTCGGGATGGCGATGAGGAACGAGAACTCAACTGCTGTCTTACGCTTTAATCCAAGTAACATTCCTCCTAGAATGGTCGCCGCAGAACGGGAAACACCCGGAATCATCGCCACGGCTTGAAATAAGCCGATCCCAAACGCCTGTTTATACGTAATCTCCTGCGCCTCCACTTCTTCTTTGTCATCTTCACGATGAAAGAACTCAAAGACAATCAGAAGGATACCGCCGACCAGTAACGACACGAGGATCACGTTCGTATTACCCAGTAAAAACGTTTTAACCAATTTGTAGAGAACCAACCCAAGCACTCCCGTTGGGAGAAAAGCGACCAGAACCCGTTTAACAAGCTCGCGATCTGTCAGCAGTCGGCGAAACCAGAGGCTCGCGACCGCAAGGATTGCTCCCAATTGCACGGCGATATCAAAGCTCTTCAAGAACTCCGTTTCCTGCAATTGAAGAAGTTTACCTGCAAGCACCAAATGCGCCGTCGAAGATACAGGGAGAAACTCGGTTAAGCCTTCTACAATCGCCAAGATGAGTGCGTGTAGGTATGTCATGCGATTTACTTAGTCTTTCCAAAGAAAGATCAGCAGGTCTCGTTCTTATGATGCAACGACTCTCGTATCACATCGATCGAAGAATACAGAACGTAGACCGCGATAATGAGACCGATAACGATATCCGGCCACATTGAGTTGAAATAACCGACGAGCACACCCGCAATCATAACCCCCACGTTTCCGATCACGTCGTTTCGTGAACACGTCCAAGCGGACTTGGTATTCAGGTCCGTTTTCTTATAGCGAGTGAGCAAGAACAGACAAATGAGGTTCGCGACTAATGCAATCGAGCTGATAATCGTGATCGTTTCCGCTACTGGCACAATCGGATTCACGATCTTGTAGATTACCTGTCCTAAAACCACCAATCCGAACAGAGTCATGGTCAGTCCTTTAACGAGCGACGCTTTCGCCTTGGTCACGTGGCTCCTAGAGAGAACGACAAGGCTCAAACCATATACGAACGCATCGCCCAGCATATCCAACGAGTCTGCAAGCAAGGCGTTTGAATGGCTCTTGAGACCGGAGATCGCTTCGACCAAGAACATTCCGAAATTGATAATCAGAACAATCCAGAAGACCTTCTTCAAGGTATCGTTCTGGCTGTTATCGACAGGCTTTTCCGCTATTTCACAACACGCTTTCGACATACATGGGTTAGTAATGAGTACAGTTATAGATTTCTTTCGACCGTTTCTTGATGACTTTCTGCGCCTGACGGATCACTTCTGTGACTTCGTCCATGGAGATTTCGTAGAAGACTTCGCGACCCTTCTTTTCGTTCTTGATAAGGCCACAGTCCAAAAGACAGGCTAAGTGGCTAGAAGTGTTCGGCTGCGACAATCCCGTTTCTTCCACGATTTCGCTGACGGTCTTGGGCTTATCCGAGATCACCGACAAGATCGCAAGACGGGACTGATCCGCGAACCCTTTGAATAGCTTTGCTTGAAGCTGAATCTGAGCATCACTCATATAAACATATCATTACATATTTATATAAATGAATCAAGAAAAGAGTCCAAAAGACCCTTTTATCTCGATTCTATTGGGAATTTGCGGTAGAAGCCAAAGCTTCGTCGATACGCTTTTTCAAGTTCGGATAACTTGGAGATTCCACCACCTTTTTCCCATTGATGAAGAAACTAGGCGTCCCCGTGAGCCTCAATGCCTCCGCATCTGCGAAATCACGGGAGACCTTCGACTCAAACTTGCCGCTCTCGATCGCCTGTTTGAACTGATCGACGTTCAAGTTAAGAGTTTTGGCATAGCCAAGGAAGTATTCCATGACCTGCGCTCGCGTCGCTGGCTTCGCGTCGCTCCCCCATTCCTCCTGACGGTCAAACAGCATGTCCTGCATCTCCCAGACCTTTCCTTGCTCTCCGGCAGCTTCCACCGCCTGAGCCGCTAGACGAGAGTGCCGGTGTCCCGGCAATGGGAAGTAACGAGAAACGAAATTGACTCTGCCTTTGTAATCTTCCAAAAGCAGCTTCACTCCCGGTTGTGCTGCACGACAGGCTTCGCACTGGAAATCTGCGAATTCGACCATCGTGACGGTCGCCGTCGGCGTTGTGATCTTATAACTGTCTTCGCGAACCAAAACCTGCTCGTCAGCAATCTGACTCGTGACAGGAGCCGGACTTGTCTTAGATACGGCAAAAACAATGCCAGCGAACAACGCTACGGTTGCGATACCGATCCCAACGATCATTTTCGTTTCTTGCGTCATACTGTTTTACGTTCCATGCGAGAATAAAGAATAAAGCAGACATTGATGACCGTGAACGCGACAAACGAAAGAAGCGGAATCGTGATGAATCCAAGCCATTCGATCTGACGCGTTGTACACGAAACACCCAACTGACAAGGCGTAATACTCTCCGGGATGATCTTGTAGTAGAGAAGGTTGTGATAGATCGAGATCAGCCAGCCAAAGATGCTTAACGGTAAGACATAAGCCGGAAGCGCCTTATCACGACGGATGATCCCGACCGCTCCAATGAGCACAATCGGATACATGAGGATGCGCTGGTACCAGCACAGCATGCAGGGAGGCAATTTCATTACCTCGCTGAAATAGAGACTCCCAAAGGTAGCGACAAGCGCCTGCGTCCAAGCGATATAGGGTAATTTTTCTTTCAACATAACTGATGCGTTAATCGTTATTGGGAGGGATACGAATCGGACAGGTTCGTAATTCGGCTGATTTAGCTAAGGAGAAAAGTGAGTACGCTCCGAGAATCAACCCGACGAACAAGAACTCTTGCCCTTGAAATGGTAAAAGAGCAATGAGTCCCACTCCTCCGACGGAAGCAAGGGCGGTTCCCAGAATCGAGGCATTGCAGGCCAAGCAGCCAACTCCAAGGATTCCGATAACCGTTCCGACGATTCCTTTCGCGGCAATTTTCTCGCCTTTCCTTTGCTGGCGCAGATATCTAACCATGGCCATATTCGCTCCAAACATCAATGCGAGAGCCCAAACAGACCAGAAACTGAACGCACCCATGAGCTTGAACGAATACAAGACCTGCAAACCGATCGCTCCATACACCTTGTAGAGCAATGTCTCCGGACGGAAGAAGACTTCGTAGATAAAGCGCCAGTTCTGCACAAGGACAGAGACAACGAAGATCACACTTGCCACCAGCCCCATGACCAGCCAAGAACGCCAAGATGAGAAACAATTTCTCAGTGTTTTTATCGTGGCTCTCAAAAGATCATGGTTCATAGTTCAAGGATCGTGTCATTACTCCGTTAGGCTGACTGACTCTCCACTCGTATTCGCAGGTGCCGCGGAGAGCGTTGCAACTCCCCTTAGGCAGACCGCACCCCATGGCTTGTAGTAGCTATTGAAGGTTTCTTTGACCGCCGTTCCATCCGCCTGTGTCACTACGTAGTCGAAGCTTGCCGATGCGCCCGCGTGAGCCGTTTCCGTACATTTCACTTTTCCCGGAGCAAGATCTGTCGTTTCAATGTAACGAGTTGGCGGAGCAGGCGTGATACCGAAAACCTTGTAATTCTCCTGTTTCGCAACGCGTCCGTCTTTCGTTCCCCAAGCGGTGAAGATCAAGTCGTCATTGTTTTGGATGATGGCCGTGACCAGCATGTAGTTCGCCGTATCGTTCTTGAAGCGGAAATCCGGTGCGGGATCATAGATCGTCGCGTCCGTACCAACCGGTTCGTAATAACTCACGCGATAGCTGTGATTACGGCGCTGCGTGATCTTCAACCCAGCATCCAAAGCCATACGGAATGAAGTCGTACCGACTTGGCACAGACCGCCGCCAAATTCAGGAACCGTTTGATTGCCCTTAATCACAAGCTCGGGAAGCCATCCGTGGTCACCATCAATTTCACCAAGCACCTTAAGTTGAGAGAACTCTTCGCCCGGAGCGAGCAAGACGCCGTTCATATGCTTTACACCAAGTGCCATGTTCTTTCGACGGTTCGTAGGCGAACCGGCAAAGCTTGAACGTCCCACACCTAAGATCTCTCGAATCCCTAAACGCTCCGCATCTGCTCCGACGATCTTTGGAGTAACGTAGTCCAACGCCAACGTCATCGTTGATGATCCGGACTGCCAACCTTGATATACGTTCTGGATTGTACTCGTTGCATTCACAAGCACACCCGCGATCGGCGCTTCGAACTCTTTCAGAGCATTATTCTCTCCTAAGACCAGCGTCCCGTCTTTTGGTGCTTGAAGGATGCTCTTTGTAAGCTCTTTCAAAGACAAGTCTGCCACCTCTGTCGACAAGCCGAGTGAAACGGAACCATCTTCTTTCATCTCAGGTTTGATCCAGCTCGCTAACATCTCTCTACTGACCGTCCAAGTCTTTTTCTCTGCCTCAAGCTTAAATGGGGCACGTTTTACCAACGTGACTGCTTCGCTCTGTAATGGCTGTAAAGCTTGAGCAATGATCTGAGGTCGTGAAGAACGAGTTTGGAGAGCGATCGGTTCAAAGCGAAGATCGTTTGCTTGCTCAGATAGCTCCTCGACGCCTTCAACGGTATCAATCGCAAGACCGGATTGTTCTGGCTCAATCTGTACGACAGGCTCCGTCGTCGAAGTAGCCTCGAACGAGATCCGCAAAGCCGCATCCATCGCCTCTTTTTGATACTGCGCCACAACCGCATCCAGACGCTCCTGCGCGAGAGCCCCATTGAACGTAGGACGCAAATGAATGTTTACAGGATAAGTCAGAAGACGAGCACGCGAGATCACGTCTTGAAACAATTTCCCGGAGCGACCCGTCTCATACGCCTTTGCAACAGCGCTCTCAATATCATAGGTCACGATCTGATCGCTTCCATCGCCGTTACTTACGCGAACCATCTTGCCGTCTATAGAGAAATCAAAACCATCCCTCACTCCTTCTTGAACCAGTTGATTCACGCGAGTTCGTACCTCAGACGGCGAAACACCGTCTAAGACAACGCCGTTAACCTTCACACCCTTAAATACTTGGCCGTCGTAAGCGCTCCCATATCCGTATGCAAGCGCCCCAAGGCCAGCCAAAAGTACGACTAAACACAGCACGGCGACGACCGCGATCTTCATCTTCTTTCCATGCGACACCGACTGTTTTTGGCTTTGAGGCGCTTGTTCCATACAAGATAGTGCTTACTTCTTTAATTCAGCTTCAATGGCGGTTTTTAATGTTTCGAGTGGTACGGCTCCCGAAGTCAGCTTGCCGTTCACGAAGGTTGCAGGCGTGCCGCTGACCCCCGCGCTCGTACCTTCCTGCAAGTCTTGATTGACCTTGGCTGCCATTTCTCCAGAATCAAGACAAGCTTTGAAGTCAGCTTCTTTCAATCCAATTTCTTTGGCGAGCGTCACGAGAACGCTTGGACCAATATCCGGAGAACGTTCGAAGATCTTATCGTGGAGCTTGAAGAAGGCATCGTTCCCTCCGAGCTTCGCAGCACACTCAGATGCTTCTGCCGCTTTCTGGGCGTTCGGATGGATCGAGTTAAGTGGGAAATGACGATACACGAAACGCACATCGTTCGGATAAGCTTTTAGAATCTCTTTTACCGTCGGATAGAAGCGCTGGCAGAACGGACACTCAAAGTCCGAGTATTCGATAAGTGTTACCTTAGCGCTCTTTGGTCCAAGCACGTGATCCACCTTCTCATCGACCGGTTTAACCGGACCGGCGGGAGGTTCGGGCAGAGCAAGACTGGAATCATCAGGACCAGATGGCACCTGCGGGGCGGCAGCTACTGCGGAAGGACCGCCGAAGGCTAAGCTCCCCTTACTTGCCATGCCGAACACGAGGACGAGGCCGATCGTGCTACATACCGCTATCCCTAAGAACAAACCCATCAGAAATGTTGCTTTCGAGTTACTTTGAAACAGCGAATTTTCGCTCATAGAGTTGTTAAGCAATGAACAAATAGCCTAAAACAAGGGATAGCAAAAAGACGAAAAAGAATTAGATGAAAGTCTTTTCCCTATTCTTCCCTGATCCTCTAAGAGCGTAGTATCACGTCACGTATTTCCCGATGCTTCCCAAAACCAAACGTGGAAGAAAGATGAAATTTATCTAACCCTAACCGATTCCCTGATAAAAAGTCCGTGCCGATAACGGTTGTTCTCGCGATAAAAGAGCGGAGGTTCTTTTCAGATGAGGACTCCGATGATCGAGGGCTGATTGCCACCGTACCCGTTTCACTCCCATGACACATCGTCTCCCGGGCTTCGATATGGGCAACTTGCGCCGGAACGTAGCTGTGGTGAAGATCTTTGGCAGCGAATTGATCGGCGCAGAACGTTCCCAACGCCAAAACCAGAACTACAATCGCTCCACAAAAACTGAATACCTTTTTGAAAAACCTTTTCATGCCGAAAAAAGTATACCTACCGGAGCATGCAAAGGTCAAAAAACTAGAACAAGGAAAAGCTTCGAATTTAAATATTCGTTTTAAGCCAAAACCCCACCACTTTTCAGTGATGGGGCGTTGGTTTTTTAGCGACGCACCTGGGTTGCCAGGAACGCCAGCTTATGGCTCCGAGGGTGGGGATCGAACCCACGGCCAAGGGATTAACAGTCCCCTGCT
>CAZENZ010000041.1:0-11246 GCA_964513705.1 uncultured Gammaproteobacteria bacterium | reverse complement strand
CGTCTTTCATCGGCTTCTACTGCCAAGCCATCCACCGTATGCCCTTACGTGCTTTGACCATCCAGTTCCTGATCTTGCGATCAGAGAAAACAGAATGGCGAAAATTGCAATGTCTGTTCGTGCTGTACACACGTAACAGACCTATGCCTTGCACATATAACATACTGATATGCTATACGTTTTCTTTCGTTGTCAAAAAGACAGCTCGTTTCGCATTCCGCGAGGCGAGCACAGACGAGGTTCGGATTCCGGGAAGAAGACCGGACATCGTCTGTGAGCGACTCAACCAAAAGGCGCTTGACCCGAGTGGACAAGCGCCTGATGACTGCATAGGGAGTCATCGTGCGCATGTTTTGGTGCTCGGTGTCTCCATTGCTCCCCAGGTGCTGCCGATATGATCGTGGGAGGTGGTGCTTTTCTTGTGAAGTGCCAGTACTATAAAGAAGTCAGCGCGGAGTGTCAAGAATTCTGCTCCGTTGTGCGACCATCTTGATTTCTTATGCATAAATTAAGGATTTTTGCGGTTGGTTCTCCCCACGAAGATTGGCAGCGCGAGGCTATCCACAGCTTTTGCACACGCCTAGGGCCATTTGCTCAGCTCGAGGTGAAAGAAGTTGCTGATGGTGCAAATGGATCAGCCAAACCAGATCCGACACGTGTAAAAGAGAAGGAAGCTGAGGCGCTACTCGGTGCGATTGGCAACACTCCGTATATCGCACTCGATGAACGGGGAAAAAACCTTTCGTCAGAGGAATGGGCAGCACTTATTAAAGACCACGCTGAAACGGGGCAGACCCTCGGTTTCGTGATTGGCGGAGCGTGGGGGTTAGACGAACGTGTGCGCGAGCAAGCCGTGAAAGTCGTATCGTTTGGGAAGCAAACCGTGCCACACATTTTGGCCAGGATTTTAGCATTGGAGCAGCTGTACCGAGCAGAAACTCTTTTGAGAGGAAAGGAATACCATAAATAGAAACCGGCAAAAGGGGTACAATACTAGCATGAAACCAGATCAGACAAAGCGGTTACGGACACTCCAAGAACAAGCACATGCAATTCAAAAACGATTACGTCGCATTCATTCACTCGTTCTTGCAATTCACAAGCGAAAGGATGAAATGGAAATTGAGCAGGTTCTTAAGCGCTTACATTACTAGTACCTTATGTCCGAAAGTTTGGTTCCCGGAGCCGTGGAGCGTCGAGACAGTAAAACGCGCGTATCTCGACCACCCACGTTTGATATAGAGGGACTACGAACATCAGTTGAAGTAGCGAGAATAACTGCTGCCAGCCTTGAACGATTGATTAAAATAAAACCAGTACCTGAATCAAAGGCAGCTGAACAACTAGTAGACTCAGAGATAGAGGATCTGTCTGCCTTACTAGAAGACTGGATTGAAGACCCGAACGTGGATCAAGCGATTCAACGAGCTGATGCAACTACTTTGAGCAAGGTGGAGGTTGCTTGCGCACAGGAAACTAAAAAACTTGCTGCAGAAGCAGACTTGTTAGCCCTTAAGATCAAAAACACCGACCTGATAGCACGACTCGAGGCTATTGAAGATCTTGGAGAACGCTCTCGGGAAATCGTCGAAGCGTTACGCTCACCAGACACTCGTACTGGCGCTAGTTTCGCCATCACAACCGAAGAAGTCGCGCAACGCATTTGGGAACAGATAGAACGTGATTTTGAGGATTGCCATCCAGCATTCAATCCATGGGACAAGGAAACGTATCAGTCACTTTTGAATATGGTTCAGGACGCACCGCTCGTTCAACGCAAGATGCAAGAACTTCTCAAAGGAACATATGGAGCGCTGTTTGAGCACAAGCTTGCTAATCCAGAATATGTAAAACGGCTCGCAGAATTCGCTGAAAGGCTGGAGCAAGAGACCTACATGGAGCTTCCTTTCTTACAGGAGCCACCACCACTCACTCAGCTCATTACGCTCTACGAAACGTTTGGATCCATCGAACGGATGAAAGATCTTTGCACCGCGCTGGACGTCAATAAACATCTCCCAGACTGGAAACATAAACCCGTTGATTCACGCGGCATTTTCAACGTGAGTGGCGTAACATTCTCCAAAGAAAAAGTTACTGGCATCATCAATATTCGTCTTGAGACAGAAAACAACGATGAAACAACCGACGTAGATCGAGATATCACACTCAATATAGATCGAAACCACGACACGGGGATCGAAGAGAAGCACTTGCTCGTCAAACATAGTTCATTCATGCTCCCCGAATCCTTACAAGGCCAGGGAGTGGCAAAAAAAATTCTTCGCGATTCCTTCGGATGGTACGAACAGCAAAAGAAAGAAGGGGTTCCTGTTCTTGATGTGCGGCTACGCGCCAATGTAGGAGTTGGCGGATATGCCTGGGCTGCCTATGGATTTGGATGGGACAAGGACACTATGGTACAGCGGTATAAAGAGGAGGCGAAAAAACAAAAGAAAACACTTGAACCTTTAGACTTCATCGATGAGTGGGCGCGAGCACTTACTGAACATGTTAATGAATGCGAACGAAGAGCAAACATTTTCTTCGCCAAAGTAAAAAATTTAACTCCCGAAATTCGTGCAGCCATCGCACAAGAATTTGCAGATGTCAGAGCCGATACAAATAATCCAAAACTACAAGAACTCGTCACGCCTCAACGTATTGCCGCCCTCGGAAAGAGGCGCTATGAATTTGCTGAAATTAAAGATGAAGATGGTTTGATACATTGGTATCTACTTCCCACTTCAGTAAAAGGAACCCGTCTGCAAGAGATGCATCTCGGAAAAGCAATGTCTCTCGGGCTCAATTGGTACGGCAAGTTGCCAATGGAACCAAAAACTGATCTGGAAAAATCGCAACGCGAACTCTTAAACACCCGCCTTGAACTATGAAAGCTTCTCCACGCTGGAACGTTGATGTTTCCCAAGAGCCGAGTAATGAAGGTCGCCGCTCAAGCGTTCCATCAAGACCAGTTGGTCAATTTGAAGATAGTGCATTTCATACAGTTGATCTTGGATTCGTCGGCCATTCAGAAGAGGCAGCTCTCGATCGTATGAGCGCCACCGTTGTTGAGCAATTCGCTGCTAAAATTGCGCGCCTGGTAGCCGCGGGAGACCTCGACCTTGCAAGGACCCTCATGCGACGCCTACAGCGCCTTGATCCAACGTATACGCTTCCGGCAGAATGGGAGGCGATCTTGGATCAAGACTAGTTATGTCCCCCACCACTCTTCTCCGTCACGGCAGTCTCACCTTCTTCGCAGGACCCATGTCGAGTGGCAAAACGCTAGAGCTCATTCGCCATCTGCAAATCTTTCAGCAACAACAAATTCCGTTGATTTGTCTGCGACCAGCCACAGATACACGCACAACCCAAGTTCAATCACGTGCTGGGCTTTTACTAGATGGTCATATCGTTGAAGCTGATGATCTCAAGGGCATTCGCGAAGCAATTCGCGACAAGTGGGTGATCGGCGTCGATGAAGTGAACTTCTTTACACCTGAACTCGTGCCGATTTTGGTGGATGAACTGCGCAAAGGAAAAACGATTCTCGTGTCAGGAATTGATACAGATTTTCGTGGGGAGCTGTTTCCTACTACGCGCGCTTTAATCGCCGTTCCAGAGACCATCGTTGAACGCTCACGTGCGGTCTGCGCCGTGTGTCGCCAACACAACGCGACACGCACACAACGCTTGCGTGATGGAAAACCAGTCCCAAAAGATGATCCACAAATTCTGGTAGAAGGTAGTGCTGCGAACGTGACGTACGAGGCCCGCTGCCTACAACATCATGAGTTGACCTAACAGAACGCCCCGCATATGCGGGGCGTTCTTGATACCGTGGGAGACGCTAGCGTAACGCAGTCTGTAGCTCTTTGAGGAACGCCTCGCTCTTATCTTGCGCAATACGGCCCTCCGCATGCACTACACTCCCTCCGCCTTTTCCCTCGTGTCGCGCCAACACCTGTTTCAACGTAGCACCAACATCCACCGCTGCATCACCGCAACGATCAAGAATGACCATCAGACCTCCGTCTACAGGACAAGAAACGCCCGCGATCTGCCTTCCTTCCTGCGCGATTGCTTTTGATACAAGGCGCCCGCCGATCCACTGAAGCGGGACGTTGGTGGCGAGATGCCGCGCCGCCTGTACCCGCATCTTCCAGCGCTTGCGCGCGGTCACCACCTGAGAGGGCGTGACCTGCTGATCTGCGAGCGTGGCGTCCTTCTGTCTCGTGCGCGATGCCATTGTGCTGCTCCTGCCATGGCCGGGATCTGCCCCGAAACTGATTGGCTCGCGTAAAATAAAGAAAATCATACAAACTATAAAGAAAATATAATGCATCAACCACCTACCTTCTAAAAACAGAAAACCCCCATTTCTGGAGGTTTTCTGTTTGGTGGGCGAGGAGGGACTTGAACCCTCATGCCTTGCGGCGTCAGCTCCTAAGGCTGATGTGTCTGCCAATTTCACCACCCGCCCTCGTTTCTTCATTCTACTCATATCCTGCCTCAACGCACACGCAAGAACAAGCTCTTTTCTCGGGTGGGCTCTGGCGAGCTTTCAGCGAGTGGCCTAGAGTGTACCCAAGGAGCCACCTTCTTGACAATTTCGCTTATTTATGCTAAATTTTGTGGTTAATCTTTTACCATTTATGCGCAAACTCCTCACCGCCATCTTCGCGGCGCTCGTGGTTGCTGCTGTCGGTCTTCCGATGCACGCCCAGGCCGCTCGTGTGAATACATTGGTTAAGGGTTCGGGTCCAACCATTTATTGGGCAGCCGATAACGGAAAGAAATACTCTTTCCCAAACGTCGCGACCTTCTACACCTGGTTCACCTCGAACGACATGAAGGCCGTGAAAAAGATCACAGATAAGGAATTGAAGTCAATTCCAACTAGTGGCAACGTCACCTATCGTGGCGGTGCGAAACTTGTGAAATTTCCAAACGAATCCACGGTCTATGCCGTGTCTCGTTATAGCGTGCTGCGCCCAATCGCGAACCAAGACGTCGCGACGCAGCTCTATGGCTGGAACTGGTCGAGCTGGGTGGAAAATCTTCCATGGAACCTCCGCGGCGATTACAGCATCGGATCCACGATTCGCTCGAGCGCCGACTACTCTCCAAGCAACGAATACAATGGCGTCAAAACGCCAACTGATAACTTGAGTCAGAGTCAGTATTCGAGTAATCCATCTACGTCCTACCAACCAACTCAGCCGGTCGCACAGTTCAACGGCTCTGTGACGTTAACCCTTGGCAACCGTTCGTATACTCCAGACCGTGCGCAATTCACTGCCACCGTCTCGAATTCGAACCGTGATGCCAACCAGATCACCATCCAGATCAAGAACGAAACGCGTAATGAAATCGTTCAGACCTGTTACGCCAGTTACACCTGTAGCGCGACGTTCTACGTAGATACAGTCGCGACTCAGGAATTTGTGGCTCTCGCCAAGGACGCCGCTGGTTACAGCCTCGGCTCAAATCGCGTGTCCGTTCAGGGCAACAGCTACCCGTACTACTCGAGTTACAACACGTATCCATATTCGAACACGTACAACACCTATCCGTACTACAACTACAACAATAGCTACACATACCCGTACTACAACAACACGTTCGCTGCAGACCGCAGTCTGACCGCCGAATGGACAGCCGATCGTACCCTCAAACTCGTCGGACGCATCACGAGCTACAATCGTCCAATCACTGATCTCCGCATGGCGATCATCGATACCACCAATAACCAGACAATCAAATACTGTGACGGCACGGATGCGTGTAACTACGATGTGCGTACTGACTCGAACTGGATCAACTCCACTCGCTACGCCTTGCGCGTCTACGAAGTGAATGGGCAGGAAATGGGCTATGTCTATGCCAACTCTGTCGGCACAAACACCTACGCCAACGACTACTACAACAACTATAGCTATAACGGATACAACTACGGCTATAACTACGGATACAACAACGGGTACTACACCTACGGCACGCCAAGCGTCACAACCTACGTCTCCCGCTGGAATGACTCCTGGTCCTACCCAACAGTGACCGTGACCGGAAACGTGAGCGGTGTGAGCTACCTCAGCAACACTCGCCTCGAGCTCTATGCCGTTGGCGGAAGCTGGAACAACAATGCCCCTCGTCTCTTGAACACCTGCTACAACACATCCACGTGTACGTCCCAGGACACACCAGCGACGAGCTACGGAACGAGTTACTATACCGTTTTCGTGGATGGCAACGGTCTCCGCTCCTACTCAGAGAACCGCTCCTACTAAACCGAGCGTCAACCAAACAAAAAAACCAAGATAAACATGACCCCCACCCATTCGCGGTGGGGGTTTGGTTATTACCCAACTCACGCGTATACTGTGGGGCATATGTCTAAACGCATACTTATCGCTCTCTTCATGGTGCTCAGCTTGGTGATTGGTCCATTTATGACCTCGTCAGCCCAAGCTGTCGTCGCTAATACGCTAGTCAAAATCGACGGCAATGCCACCGTCTACTGGTACGCTTCAAACGGACGACGTTATGTGTTCCCAAACCCACGCACGTTCTACAGCTGGTTCACAGAGGCTGACTTGGCTCGCGTCCTCACCATCAGCCCACAAGAACTTGGCAGTATCACGATCGGCGGCAACGTGACGTATCGCCCAGGCGTTCGCCTCGTCAAGATCACAACCGATCCACGCGTCTACGCCGTTGGTCGCTATGGACAATTGCGCTGGATCACAAGTGAAGCCTTAGCCGTACAGCTCTACGGAGCCAACTGGGCACGCATGGTCGATGATGTTCCAGATGAATTCTTCACCAATTATCGCGTTGGTGAACCGGTCTATACATCTGCCCAGTTCAACGTGCAGTTTGAGCAGGATCAAGCTCGCAGCCCAAGCGAAAATATCCCTCCATCGGACTACAGCTGGCCAACGCAACAGCCAACCTATCCAAACTACCCACAAAACAATGGCAGTTTGAGTGGTCAGATCGTGTTGCAGGTTTCAAACTCAAATCCAGTGGTTGTCGAACCTGTCACATTTACGGCTACGGCATCCAATGTCAACGCCGCTGTTCAAAACATTACGACCAGTATCTTTAGCTCCGACACAGGGGAACTTCTCCGCAGCTGTGCTGGTTTTAGCTGTAGCTACACTGGGATCAACGCCTATACCCAGAGCTTCTCCCAGAACCACGTCGGAAACATCTACCGCTACTACGCTCGCGTCACCAATATTGTCACGGGCGCTCGCCTGGACTCTTCCGTGATCACCGTGACCCCTCGCAACAGCTCGACTAACACGAACAACCAAGCGACTGCTCACACGATCACCTTTGATCGCTCGAGTGTGCGACCGGGAGAATCCTTTACGGTCACATCGCGTCTCACGCCAGACAATGGCAACGCCCCTTACTACACAATCCGCATCTACGATCAGTGGAACGTGTTGCAGCTCACCTGTCAGCGCGTGCGTACCTGCGTCTTGCAGCAAACACTCGCTCAAACGAGTGACACGAGCCGCACCTACTACGCCAGCGCCGTGGCTGACACGGGACACTCGATCGGCTCCGGAAATGCAACCATTCAGGTTCTCCAGTCTGGACAGAGCTCGAATGCGCGCTTGGGCAATAGCCGGCTCACACTTGGTGTGTCCTCGCAAAACACCATCACGCTCACGCCAAACATGACGGTTCCAAGCGGTAGTGAAGTTCGTATCAGTGCTGACGTGACACCTGCACTTCAGAACCCAACGGGTCTCACCATGAAGTTCTACGACTCGCAGGGCAACCTCTTGTTCACTTGCTCGAACTACAACAGCTGTTCCACTACAAAGGTTGTGACGAATAATGGTAGCCAAGATATGACAGTTGGCTTCAAGGTTCGCGTCGAAGATACATATGGAAGCTGGTACGAGGCTCCTCTTTCCTACGTTATCGTGCGCCCACAACAGACCACACCGGACTACTCGAACTCAGTCTACAACCGCACGTTTGAACTCTCGCCATCCAATACCACAATTCGCAGCGGCGAAGTTCTGACACTTACAGCCCGTGTCTCGCCACAAACCGGTTCAGCCAGTGGCTTCATGATCACGATCAGCAATCAACTCGGAACCGTGCTCAAGACCTGCAGCAACGCTTTCACGTGTGTCGTTGATCAGCCTTCGTACAACAATAGCTCCCTGGAAACATTCAGCGCCCGCGTGACAAGTTCCGATGGTCACTGGAATTCGGCCAGTACCCCTGTCATCACTTTCGTGAACACCCAGCCAGCCGTCATCACAGGCCGCGTTGGTCTCGGTATTAGCCACTCCAGTATCGGCTCGAACCAGCAGTTCACGCTGAACGCGCGCGTCATCGACTCAAACGTCTCAGATTCGAACTTGAAAATCGCCTGGTATCAATCCAGCAACGATGCCCTGATCACGACCTGCCAAGGTACGAACCCATGTCTCGTGACCACCTCGTACCCCGCCATTAATAGCCAGTCACGCACGATGTCATTCTACGCACGCGCCTGGGATCGAACAGGCGTGCAAGGCGGCGATCTTCGCAGTGACACCGACGTCAGTATCACTATCACACCATAATCTAGGACACAGATAGTAGCCCTCGCTAAACACAAAAAGAAAACCACCCTGTAATGGGTGGTTTTCTTATCACGATCATTCGATGTTTAGCGCGCTCCAACCGGAGTTGTTGCAGGCGCCACCGGAACTACAGGAGCCACGCTGTGGTAATAGACTCGAACCCTAAACCCTTGTGCCACCTGACCTTCACGTTCCACCCCATCAATTCCCTCGACCACGATTTCCTGATGTTGGACACTGGATGGACCTGGAACCGCAGAAGTGATTCCGTAAACCACCTGCTCATCATCCAATCCCCGTACACGCCCAATTGTATCCGCCCGAGCCCCTGGTGCCGATGGAAGATCTAACCTCCCCAAGCGAGAGGCGCGCCTCTCGGGTGTTTGCGTGGTTTGGTTTTGGATATGGAACAGAGCATCCGCCACTGCCTGCTCTTGCGTTTCCCCCATTCCATCTGCGCTACGACGCCCGCTCGTCGCCTCACCAGCCCGGTCACCTAAACGTACAACGTTTAGCCAAATTGATCGCGCATACACCGACTGAGCATCTGTATCCGTCGTTCTTCCCAGATCAAGATCATCGATTCGGCGTCTCAGATCAAGATGCGTTCCCTCCTGACCAAGAACGGTGGGTGAGAGCGCCGTTGTGCGCAACCTAATATCAGAACGCGTATTCAACGTTCCATCCGTTACATCAACCTCTTGAGGCAGGTAGCCTTCTGTGCGCTGCAGGATCTCGGTCCCTACACGCACGTGCAGAGTCTGTGGACCCGCCGTGCGTGGTGCCGTCACCGTATGCAGCGACAGCACCATGTCTGGATCTGATGCGATACTTGTTCCTTCTGGATAGAGAAACCGCTGCACAATACCGTGTTCACCTTCGATACCGCGCGGAGTGCCCCTCTCGTCTATGACATGCTCTCCCACCTTCGTCAGCGCTTCTCCCACCACGCTTCGCACAGCATCACAGCCTGTGCCGGTTGCTTCCATAAGTGCGGCCAACGCAATAACAGATGGCTTCATTCGCCCGAAGACCAATCCCTCACCCGCTGGTGCCATTTCACGACGTGAACGAGCCATAGAAAGAAAAGAGTGCGTAAAGAATACGCCTCCTATCATAAAAGACGCGTATCCAAACGAAAAGCACCCCATGTGGAGTGCTTTTCGTATCGAATGGCTTTTTATTTGGCGCGTTCGACGTATTCCCCCGTATCTGTATTGATGATGATCTCTTCGCCCTGGTTAATGAAGAGCGGAACACGCGTTTTGATACCGCCCTCAAGCGTAGCTTCTTTGGTAACGTTGCCGCTCGCCGTGTTTCCGGCAACCGCCTGCATGGTCTCGACGACTTTAAAGGTCATCTTACGTGGCAATTCCAGAGACACTGGACGCTCTTCGAAGAGGGCGATGTGTACATCCAAACCTTCACGGAGATACTGCCCCTGTTCACCGACGTCTTCGTCTGACATGGTGACCTGCTCGTAGCTGGTTTTGTCCATGAAGGTGTACCCCGTGGTGTCGTGGAACAGATATTGCATCGTGCGATGCTCGACTTCAACGGTCGTGATGCTATCAGACATTTTGTAGGTGACTTCAAGCACCTTGCCGGTCTGAACGTTCTTGATACGAGTACGCACGAACGCCGCACCCTTACCTGGGTTCACGTGCTGAAATTCATTCACAACCCAAAGACCTTGCTGATCCTGGATCACAATCCCCTTTTTGATCTCTGATGGAGAAGCCATAGATATAACAATAAGTGACGAAACTTGGCCTAGTTTGGCCTAAATAAGGCTTTTCGTCAACGGAGTCTAGAATCGTTCCCGAATCGGGATCGGCATGATGTGTGAAATGGATTTGGCAGCAGTAAGCGCCATAACCAAACGATCAACCCCAAAGGCTATCCCCGCCGCATCGCCCATCTTAGGCAAACAGTCGATGAATCGATCATCGATTGGCCAGATCTCTTTGCTGAGAGATTTGCGCAAAGCTTGCTCTTCTTCAAAACGTGTTCGCTGCTCAACAGGGTCCGCTAACTCTGCAAAACCATTGGCCAGCTCTAAATCCCCAAAATACAGCTCCGTACGAAGCGCATAACGATGATCGTTCGGATTCTTGCGAGCTAATGCCGCCATCGAGGACGGATAGTTGTATAAAAAGGTTGGCCGAATCACACGCGTCGCTTCATCACGGCTGCTCCAACCGAGATGCGGTTCAACTTCCACCAAGAAAATCCGGAAGAACAGGTCATCCCAGGTGTCATTCTCCCCGGTCGGCATCCCACGGGTCTCGACGAGAACGCGCAGTGCCTCCGCATCCTCCAGAACCTCGTTCAGATCAATCTCAGCATATTGTTTCATGGCTTCGGCTACCGTCAGACGACGAAACGGCTCATTCAGCCATTCACGATCAAGCAGGGTCGGCGCATCCGTGACGTCCTTGAACCAACGTTCCGCAACATCTTTCACGAGCCCCTCCGTATCTTGAAACAGCTCTTTCAACCCCGCATCACGGCGGTACCATTCGATCATCAGAAATTCGACATCGTGTGTTCCATCCCATGGTTCGCTGTTACGAAAGCATGGACCCAAATCATAGATCTTCTCGAATCCCGCAGCGAGCAACTTCTTCATCGCATACTCTG
>CAZENZ010000040.1:0-11699 GCA_964513705.1 uncultured Gammaproteobacteria bacterium | reverse complement strand
CATCTTGGAAGGTATGAGACAGTGGTATCCTGCTCGCCACAAGTAACCGCCTATGCCATCCCTCGCTGACGTCTATCGCCGCCTTCAGACTTCCCGCAAGAAGCAAAAAGAATTACGTGACATGTACAAGGATGCACTGACACATTCCAAATCGTATCAAGAAGTGAAAGATGAGCTCGAAAAATTGCTTGAAAAGAAGCGCCGCATTGAAACAGCGGTGAAGGCGGACTTCGTCCAGGAACAGGCCGAGATCGATAAGTTGGCCTTGGGGATGACAAACGACAAGCAATTACTCACGGACTTAGCTCTTACTCAGCTCATGAAGGGGCAGACGGTTGAGATTACAGAAGACGAAATCTCGTACGAACCTATTTTTAACGTGAAATTTAAGCGAAAGGACGGATCGAGCTCAAAAGAGGCGGACCGGGAGTAGGGGCCGGCCGACAAAAACTAGACAGTGGAGCGCCATTTGTGCATACTGAAATGTCGCTTTCTTGGAAACGGGGGAGCGATTCGCTCCTTCCGTATTTTTATAACTTTCTTCAACGACTGGTTTTCTTCACCTTTGAAAGGGGGTGATATTGTTTCGGTCTATTCGGTCATCTCGTGGCAGCGTGCTTTCTTGGTCTCTGTCTCGCGCTTAGAGTAATGGGCAAAGAGTTCCAACACCGCAACATTGAAGGGCATTGAGACATGGGCAAGGGCAGTTTGATCGACATGGGCGTCGGCGCCGGCGTGGTTCAGGCGGGATCCGGTGGGTGCCGGATGGTGCTGGCGTTCAACGACGGCACGGGTCGTGGCGGCATGGTCGTGCCGGGACTCGGCATCAGCGAGCGCGCCTTCAGCGTGCTCGAGGAGGTGGGGGCAATGTGCCCCACGTTCCGCCTGTACGGCATCAGCACCGGTGAGCTCCGGCGTCCGACGACGCCCGAGCTCCGGCGGATCGCCTTCGGCGTCGGCAAGCGGGAGATGGGCGAGCGGACGGTCCGCGTCGCGGGCCTGCACTCGGGTCACCCCTACGGCTCTACGCTCGTCACGCTCTCGGGCGGCGAGGCCATCGCAGCGCCGATGCGCTACGACGATCAGGACGAGCGGACGTGGCGCGAGGCGGTCGAGTGGTACTTCGAGCGCCTCCGCGACCTGTCGACGCTCGCGCCGAACCTGGAGATCCCGGTGCCGGGGAGGGGCATGCTGGGGGCGACCGAGATCGGCTGCTCGCTGGTGAAGCTCGACCTCTCGCCGCCGATGGACTTCTTCCGTCGGGGTCCGCTCTCTTCGGCGCAGCGCGACGTCTGGATGGCGCCGCACATCGCGAAGCAGGCGAAGCGCGCCGCCGAGGCCTCGGCCGCCGCGGGCTGATCGACCCAGCCGGAACCAGTCGTAGCGGAGCCCCCACCACCAGGGGACCACACTCCTCCTGTATAGGGGGCTCCGCACGATGCTCTTCTCTTGTCGAATGTTCGAAAAGCGAGGAGAATCGTAAGTGGGTACATCAATAAAATTTTATGGAGTCAAAAATGCTGTCCTCCATTCCGCAACTGCTCTATGGCTTTTCCACGCGAGCGGACGGATCGATGCGTGTTCAATCACGAGAAGATCTTACCAAGCGTGAACGTCTCCATTTTTTTCGTGCTATTGGTGTTTCAGCTGATCGTACGGCAGGCTGTTCGTTGACGCACGGCAGGCGCGTACAGCAGGTCGATACAGGCGAGCGTCGCCCGCTCTTTTTTCATCATACGGATGGGTTATACACGTTAGATATTTCACGCGTTCTCACGGTCACGGGTGCGGATTGCTTTCCCTTGTTCGTAGTTGATCCGGTGACGCGTGTTTTTGGATTATGTCATGCAGGGTGGCGTGGAGCGGTGGATGGGATTTTGCCAGAGTTATTGATCCAAATGAATAAGCGCCTCGGAGCTCGCCTGGAGAATCTTCGTGTGGTGATTGGTCCTGGGATCCGTGCCTGTCACTTTGAGATAAAAATGGATGTTTGGTCGAAAGTACAAGACACCTACCTCATCAAAGAGGAGGGGAAAACCTGTCTTGATTTGCCACGCTTGCTCATGGATCAAGCGCTTGAGTTGGGCGTAACGCCCGATCACCTCGAGGACACGGGGATTTGCACGCTGTGTGATAAGCGTTATTTTTCGTATCGACGTGACAAACCGAAAGAGATCGAGGCGCAGATGGCCTATCTTGGCTGGCGGGTGTAAGGGCGCTACCATGACGCCGATCTTATGTCTCGTCCCAAGCCCGTTATTTTGTTGATTATTGATGGATTCGGGATCGCGCCAGCGGGCCTTGGAAATGCGGTTGCTGAGTCAAAGATGCCTGTCTTTCATCGCTTGATCTCGCGTTATCCGGCAATGACGGTGCAGGCGAACGGACCGGCAGTTGGATTATCCTGGGGTGAAATGGGTAACTCAGAGGTCGGCCACCTTACGATTGGCGCGGGACGTATTTTTTACCAAAGTTTGCCGCGTATCAACTTGTCGATCGAGTCAGGCGAGTTTTTTACACAACCAGCTTTTAAGAAAGCGGTGGAACATGCGCGTGCACATAACGGGAAGCTGCATTTGATGGGTTTGGTTTCACCAGGGAATGTGCACGCTTCGCAGGAGCATCTGCATACGCTTTTAGATTTTTGTGTACGTGAACAGTTCACAAATGTGGCGATCCACGCTTTTTTGGATGGTCGTGATGCGATCTATAATTCAGGGCAAGGCTTTATCAAAGAGCTTGAAGCGAAAATCGCACAGGTAGGCGTTGGAAAAATCGCAACACTTGCTGGCCGTTACTACTCGATGGACCGCGACAATCGTTGGGATCGCATTCAGTTGGCCTTTGATGCAATCGTAAAAGGTTCAGGGCCAACCGCGACGAGTCCAGGTGAAGCCATCCAGGCATCATACGCGAAAGAAGTATACGATGAGCAGTTTGTGCCGACCGTGATCACGGAGGGCGGAAAGCCGGTCGCGACGGTTGGAACAGGTGATGCCGTGATCTTCTTTAACTTTCGTCCAGATCGTGCGCGCGAAATCACCAAGGCTTTCGTGCTGCCGGCGTTTGATAAGTTTCCGCGCGAGACGATCAAGGATTTGTACTTCGCCACGTTTACTGAATTCGAGAAAGATCTCCCGGTCGAGGTTGCGTATCCACCGCAATTGATTGATCAGTGTTTGGCAAAGGTTATTTCTGACGCCGGACTCACACAACTCCATATTGCCGAGACGGAGAAATACGCTCACGTGACTTTCTTCTTGAATGGCATGCGTGAAGAGGAATTTCCTGGTGAGACGCGTGCGATCATCCCGTCGCCGCGTGTCTCGAGTTATGACAAGCAGCCGGAGATGTCAGTCTTTCAAATCGCCGAACGGGTGGTGAAAGACACGATGGCAGGAACCTATGATTTTATTGCCATCAATTTTGCGAATCCGGATATGGTTGGACATACCGGCAACGAAGAGGCGACGGTCAAAGCCTGTGAAGCGGTGGATAAGGCCACCGGGATGATTGTGGATGCGGCGCTCGCCGTGGGTGGGGCGGTAGTCATCACAGCTGATCATGGTAATGCCGAAGAGGTAAAAAACCTCATGACGGGCGATATCGACAAAGAGCATTCAACGAATCCGGTGCCATTTTTGATCATTAGTAAAGATGTCGAGGGGGTGAAGGCGCCCGGTGGCGATATTGAAAATGATGATCTCTCAATGGTGTCACCAATCGGAATGTTGGCTGACACGGCGCCAACCGTTTTGAAGCTCCTAGGCGTGCCTCAACCGCCAGAGATGACAGGGAGTCCGCTGATTTAATAGCGATCGAAGCCTATGACGAAAAGTCAGGCGATCACATTGCTTGCGAAACGCTATACCGCTAAGGGGATGGTTGATTTTGGAACGCCCGAAGATACACTGATTGCGACCCTGCTTTCTGCGCGTACCAGAGATGAGCAAGTCATCAAGGTGTATCCAGGATTGCGTAAAGCCTTTCCGACGCTTCAGGCTTTCGCAAAGGCGACGCCCGAGAAGATTGCTCCACACATCGCCACGATTGGACTGTATCGAGCGAAGGCGAAAGCGATTCATGCGCTTGCCAGAATGCTTCTTGAACGCCACGACGGCCAAGTGCCACATACGATGGAGGAGCTGGTTGAGTTACCCGGTGTTGGTCGAAAAACAGCGAGCTGTGTCTTGGGCTATGCTTTCAAGCTCCCAGCGCTCGCTGTAGATACGCATGTCTTTCGGATTGTGCGGCGTCTAGGTTGGGTACAGGGAAATACACCAGAAAAAGTCGAAGAAGAGCTGAAGGGGCAGATTCCAAAAAAGCTCTGGCGAGAGGTGAATCGGGTACTCATCCCCTTTGGGCGGGAAATCTGTCGCCCAGGGATTCCCCACTGTTGGCGTTGTCCGTTGGTCGACGTGTGTGCCTATAAAGCTAAAACCAAGCCACCAAAGATGCTATCATAAGAAGTATGTCTATTGAGGGTACGTGGATCCACGCACTCCAGACGCTCCTTGATTCTCGTCCGGGCGTGTTTTTGTCTATTTTGTGTGCCCGTTGGCTCATTTTTATTGAGGTGGCTTGGGTGGTTGTGTTAGGGATTGCTGAACGTCGAACGGTTATTCGGCATGCAGCCAAGGAGGCGGGGGTGGCACTCTTGATTGCGTTATACGGGGCGCTGACGTTGGGTCAGCTGCTTGCTCGTGTTCGGCCATTTGTGGCTGAACCGAATATTTTGCGCCTTATTCCACTCCCTGCATCTATGTATTCCTTGCCGTCGGCGCATGCTTCTGCGGCGTTTGCGATGGCGTTTGCCATTATGTGGACCAAGCCGAGAGCTGCAATTGTGCCGTTAGTGTTGGCGATTGGTGTGGCCTTTGGTCGTGTTGCAGCGGGGGTGCATTATCCATCAGATGTGTTAGCGGGTGCGTTGGTTGGTGGTCTGGCAGTAGTTATCGTGAGGTTGCTTCATGCCGCGGTGCGTCGTACGTCTGTCTATCGTGAGCACACACATGGTTAAAAAGCTTATTTGGTTGATTTTGTTGGCGGTTGCGGTCGTCTGTGCGGGGCGATTCCTGTTCTTTGCATGGATCGGATCTCCCGCCGTCGGTACCACCAAAAGTTTTGTTGTTTCTCAAAACACCGGTGTAGCTATCGTTGCCAAGCAGCTCACGACGGAGAAAATCATTCCGCATGCGATTTGGTACCGCGCCTATGCGCTCTTGAGCTCGAATGCACGTCACCCGAAACCTGGTACCTATCGTTTGCAGCCAGGTCAGCGTTTTTCATCGATTGCGGCTACGCTTGCGATTGGTCCGGAAACCGATGAGGTTCGTGTGCGTGTGATTGAAGGTTGGTCGATATCAAATATTCGACAGCTTCTCAAGGAAGAGCAGGGGATTGCTGAAGAGGAGACGACACGTATCTTGGGGGAAGAGGCAGATCGCGCCCCATTCAATCAAGAACTACGTGAGAAGTTTTCTTTTCTGAAATCACTTCCGATGAAACGTAGTCTCGAAGGCTATCTATTTCCGGATACCTATCGTGTCTGGCGTGGACAATTGCCAATAGGGCTCGCGACTAAACAGCTCGATGAATTTGGTCAGCGTATTGCGACGCGAAAGGTCACCACAGCAAGCGCCCCGTTGAAGACGCTTGATGAAGTTATTATCTTGGCGTCGATTGTGGAAAAAGAAGTGTCTACGCCGGAACAGCGCAACATGGTAGCTGGCATTTTCCTACGTCGTTTACGCGAAGGAATCCCTTTGCAAAGTGATGCGACGGTGAACTACGTGACTCGTTCCGGTCGTGCTCGGGCCACGAGTGAGGACTTGGCGATAGAGAGTGAATACAATACCTACAAAAATAAAGGCTTACCGCCTGGACCAATTTCCAATCCCAGCGAAACTGCTATTCAGGCAGTGCTTCAGCCAACGGCTTCTCAGTACCGGTATTTCCTTACAGATGAGCAAGGCCGTATTTATTATGGCCGTACGCTCGATGAGCACATTGCGAATCGAAGGAAAGCAGGCTATTAGTTAGATCTTTCTTGCACGAATTGCAAGAAACAAAGGGAACTCATTTCGTGCCATGTTTTCAGCTTTGGCGCGTGGTCCAGAGTCGCTCACTTTGTTTGACGCCCATTCTTCTAAGGTATCAACAACGAAACCCGCTTTCGTAAGCGCTGCGACATACGCCGCGAGTGAGCGATGATACGAAATGGTTTTTACGGACGGCGCTGAACCCGGGTGGGCGACGATGGGTTGGGCGTAGCTGCTCGCATAGCGATCCATGCGACGATACTGGAGTTTACGAGCTTCATCCCAACCCCAGCCGCTTTGTTGCGGTGCGCGGAAACACGGATGATTCATGACGATTACGAGTGTGCCTTTGAGTGTGAGCACGCGTGCCGCATCCGCGAATACGCGATCGATCTTTTCAATGTTTTGAATAGCCATTAAACAAGTCGCGCCATCGACTGATCCAACGGGAGCTACGGATGCAAAATTTTGGGCATCGACAACACTGAATGTCGAACGAGTATCTTTTTGAGATTTTTCTTTGGCGTAAGTGATCAAGTCCGGAGCGGCATCAATTCCGATGAGTTCCGCGTCACGGACATTTGATCGAACTAGACGCAAGAAAGAGCCCTCACCGCAGGCGATATCGAGGTAGCGTCCGCCTGCCTTAGGTGCTAGGAGTCGCAAGGCTCCCGGAAAGATGACGCTGTCTTGGTACGTTCCGCCGGTTGCTAGGTGATCGGTATACCAGGTTGCTACGCTATTCCAGCTACTCTCAGCAGCTGGTTTTTGGTTGGCTCGTCGGGAACCTTTGGGAGAGTTCTTTCGCTGTTTGGAATAGCGGCTACGTGTATTCTGCATAATGTAAGTTTACAAAATGGCCATGGCATCGCCAAACGAATAAAAGCGATAGTTTCGCTCGATCGCATGTTGGTATGCTTCGAGAATGCGCTCTCTACCAGCAAGCGCGCTCACGAGGACGAGCAGCGTAGATTTTGGTAAATGAAAATTTGTGATTAACCCATCGATCACGCGAAACGTATAACCTGGTTGAATGAATAAATTCGTCATACCTTCGAACGGGGCGATTGTACCTTGCGCGGCAGCACTTTCGAGTGAGCGACAAGAGGTTGTGCCGACCGCGATTACGCGTTTGCCTGCCTGTTTTGTTTGATCGATAAGATCAACTGTTTCTTTCGAGACAGACACCCATTCGGAGTGCATTACGTGGTCATTGAGGGCGCCATCTTGCATCGGACGGAAGGTTCCAAGTCCAACATGGAGCGTGACAAAGCCGGTGTGTACCCCCTTTGAACGTAATTCTTTCAAGAGAGATTCCGTGAAATGAAAACCAGCTGTTGGTGCAGCCACGGATCCTACATGTTTCGCGTACACGGTTTGGTAGTCGTCGGCTTGGCTAGCGTTTTTTTGTACATACGGCGGGGTCGGAACTTCACCGACTCGATCACACAGGGCAAAGACCTCAGTAGTAGCACGATTGATCTTCAAGCGAATCACTCCATCTAG
The DNA here is from genome assembly GCA_964513705.1 of uncultured Gammaproteobacteria bacterium. Classification (GTDB taxonomy): domain Bacteria; phylum Patescibacteriota; class Patescibacteriia; order 2-12-FULL-60-25; family 2-12-FULL-60-25; genus JAGOTP01. Next base: position 4,152 of record CAZENZ010000040.1, on the reverse strand, counting down.
TTCTTTTGCAATGATTTCCGCCCCTGTTTCTTCTGGAAGGGTGATGTGATCGCCGATGGCGAGTCGTTTTGAATTTTTTATGAGAGCAAGCCATGTGTCCTGTTCGGGGCGTAGCAGGAACACTTCGAAGGGGGCTGTGCCTCCAGGGCGTGTTGCTATGAGTCGTGCACGAAATACTTTACTGTCATTAAAAATCAAGAGATCACCCGGGTTCAAGAGGTCTGGGAGGTCGCGAATGTGCAGGTCTTTCAGTGGTCCAATAACTCGTGGAAGTGCCAAAAGCCTGGCGCTCGTACGATCTGTAAGCGGTGTTTGCGCAATCCGATCAGGAGGGAGTTGGTAATCAAACTCTCGGGTATGCATAAGGGAAATTTCAACAGAAAAACCCCATTTTGTCGAGTTTCTATTGACAAAATGTCATTTTTTTCCTACTTTTCATACGTATCATTCTCTATGAAGATCCGTAAACCTTCCTCTGGAAAGCGTGTCTCCAAAGACGATGGCCATTTGATGGGCTCTACTGTCTTAGGTGAACGTGGCCAGCTTGTTATCCCTAAGGACATTCGCGAACGCTTGAAGCTGAAGTCGGGAGCGAAGTTGATGGTTATGCATCATTCCGACGGCCCAATTGTTATTTTTCCTCTCGAGAAGATGCAGTACATGCTGACCGAGATGACGCGACAATTCACCGAAGCGACTCGATCATAATTCTTTCCTCGAAATTTTTCACTCCTGAATTCTCACTTATAATATGGCTTTTCCTCAATTTCTCAAACGTAAACGTGTCTGGGCACTGATTCTGGTGGTCTTAGTGGTTGGGGGAATGGTGTATAAGCGTAGTACGGTTCCGAAGGGTCCTTTTTACGATACTCAGCCGGTTACTCAAGGTCCGCTTAAGCAGACAGTGGAGGCGACTGGTCAAGTCGTGCCACAGGCGCGTATCGACCTGTCTTTTAAGAACGGCGGTAAGGTGACATTCGTTTCAACGACAGTTGGTATGCCGGTGAAGAAGGGGGACGTACTCGCTCAGGTCGATCGGACGGATGCGGAGCTTGGCGCACGTCGTGCTTCAGCTACGGTGTCTTTAGCCCTTGCAAATTTACGTGCTCGTGAAGCGGGGGAGACGGCAGAATCGATCCGTATTGCTCAAGCGGGGGTGGATCAGGCAAGGGCAAGTCTTCAGAAGGCGCAAAATGATCTTGAATCAACCAAGCGCTCTGTGGAGGACGAGTATGCCGTTTCGGTGATTGCGGTGGATACCGCGCAACGCGCGCTTGATAATGCGCTCAACTCGAATGATCAAACGGTGGTGGATGCCTACGTGTCACTGCGTCAGTCATTACAGAACGCGCTGGGTCCGATTCAGGGTTCGCTAGCTGATGGGGATACGCTGGTTGGAGTTGATAATCAATCAGAGAATTGGCGCTACTCACTGACCTTTGGAGCGGGTGATACGGCTTCGCTTCAGAATGCACGTACAACTTATCCGTTGGCGAAAACCACTCGTGAACAGGCCTCTCAAGCTGTGAACGGACTCACGGCACAGGCTACGCAAGCGCAGATTCGTGAAGCGGCGACGCGTGTGAAGGATGCGCTTGAAAAGACCCAGCGTTATCTCGACTTTGTGCAGCGTGCGTTAACGGCAACAGTCGCTTCAGCAAATTTCAGCGCTTCAGAGATTGCGAGTAAAAAAGCCTTAATTGATGGTGATCGTGTAACGATTGGAGCGCAGCTCTCTACGGTGAGCGGCGCACTTCAGACGGCGACCAGTGTTGAACTGTCTCGTACGACGAGTCTCGATCAATTGAAGAATGCTCTCGAAACAGCCAAGACGAACCTGCGTCTCGCCGAAACGAATCGCGGAAGTAAGGTTCGAGCTGCAGAATCAGCGGTTCAGTTGCAGACAGCTGCCTTGGCGTCAGCTCAGGCGAGTCTTGATCAGCGTAAAGCGCCCCCACGTGCGGTTGATCTCGCGGCACTGCGTGCTCAGGTTCAAGATGCGCAAACAGCGTATACGCAAGCGCTCGAACGTCTGAACGATACGCAGATTGTTGCGCCGGTCGACGGAGTCATTTCTGAAGTTGTTCCAAAGGTGGGTGAGCAGGCGATGGCTGGGTCAAAAATGATCAGCATGATTGCGGAAGAGAAATTTACGATCGAGGCGCTGATTCCGGAAGCTGATATTGCAAAAGTCACGACAGGGCAATCGGCAACCATTACGCTTGATGCCTTTGGGGACGCACAGCCATTCATGGGTAGTATTACTGCTGAGTATCCTGATCAAACAAAAGTCCAAGACGCTATCTATTACAAGGCAATTGTTGCAATTGATACTCAGGGGAAAGATGTGAAGCCTGGTATGACGGCCGATGTTACCGTCCTCACGGCAGAACGACCTTCTTCAACGATCTCGATCCCAACGCGTGCGGTACGTCAAGTAAACGGCGAGTCACAGGTACAGGTCTTAGTGAATGGGGTAAAAGAAGACCGTGTAGTTGTGACGGGTATGCGTGCAGATGAAGCGCGCACGGAAATTATCTCTGGTGTTTCACTTGATGAGCAGGTGATTGTGGGTGAGCTCACGGCGGACGAGTACGCGACGCGCCAGAAAGAAGCGGCTCAGAAAAAATAATCAAAGATGTATGGCCTCTTCCGCCGTTATTGAGATCCGTGAACTAAAAAAAGACTACGTGAACGAAGAAATAGTGACGCAGGTATTACACGGCGTGTCCTTTACGATTCCGCGTGGGCAGTTCGTTTCGATCATGGGTCCATCCGGTTCAGGGAAATCTACCCTCATGCAGATTTTGGGGCTGCTTGACACGGCGACAGGTGGTACGTTCTTGTTTGATGGAAAAGAGGTGGCGGGTTTGGAAGAAGATGAACTTGCACGTTTGCGAGGTGAGAAAATCGGCTTTATTTTTCAGGCGTTTAATTTGTTGCCAAAGACATCCGTGCTCGAAAACGTGATGCTACCCTTGCTCTATTCAGACGTCCCAAATCGTGAGCGTGTTGAGCTTGCGAAGAAAGCAATTGCAACAGTTGGACTCACGCATCGTATTGAAAACCTTTCGAACCAATTGTCGGGAGGTGAACGTCAACGTGTCGCGATTGCGCGTGCGTTGGTGCGAAATCCAGCCGTGATTTTTGCCGATGAACCCACGGGAAACCTCGATTCGAAATCAGGAAAACAGGTGATGGATACACTGCTTCGCCTTAATCAAGAACACGGTCACACAATTATCTTGGTGACGCATGAAACGTATACCGCTGAGTATGCTGAGCGTATTCTCACGCTGAAAGATGGCTTGCTCCTATCTGACCGCGCCGTCCAGAATCGTCGTACCTTGGGCGAATCAGCGCTTATCAAATAACGAGCTATGAAGATTGGTGATCTGCTTGAAAGTTCTTGGAAGAGTCTGCTGCGTGCCGGGAGTCGTTCGATTCTTACCATGCTTGGGATTGTAATCGGCATTTTGTCGGTCATTTTGGTGTTGTCGATTGGTGAGGCGGCACAACGCTATATCATCGATCAGATTGCAATCTTTGGTTCTGATTTGGTGCAGATCGCAAATGGACCGAAAGAGCCTGAGGCAGGTTCGACGCCTACCGCCTTCGTTAAGCAAACACTTACATTAAAGGATTATCAAGCATTGCGCCGTACGCCTTGGGTGAAGGAGGTGGTTGCCGGAGTGACATTGAATGATCTTGCACGCATCAATGGCGAAGATGTGTCGTTGTCGGTGGCGGGAACCGCTCCAGACGAACTCACGATCTATGGTATTCGTGTCGCAAAGGGCGAGTTTTTTACAGAAGCGGATGTCGATGGGCATGCCCGTGTTGCGGTTTTGGGGGCAACGATTGCGAAGAATGTGTTCGGTCAGGCGGAGCCTATTGGGAAAACGATCAATCTCAATAAGCAGCCGTTTCGTATCATCGGTGTAATGGACGTGGCAGGTACAAAATCATTTCAAGATCTTGATAAGCGTGTGTATGTGCCGTTTTCAGCAGCTATGGATGTGTATAATCGCCGTTATGTGCAAGGGATTTCCCTCAAGACGGACTTGGCGTTGAGCGATGCAATTCGGCGTACAGAGGAGTTCATGCGCACGCGTCACAATATCAGTGATCCAAAAGACGATGATTTTCACA
>CAZENZ010000039.1:0-11797 GCA_964513705.1 uncultured Gammaproteobacteria bacterium | reverse complement strand
CAAAATTAAGTTTCAAGGTATTCAAGAAATTTATCATTTAGCCTGTCCAACCAGTCCTAAAAAGTTCGATCAATACCGCATGCAGACGTTGTATGCGAACTCGGTGGGAATGAAGAATGCCTTGGATGTAGCGGTTCGCTATCGATCAAAGGTGTTGCATGCTTCAAGTTGTGTCGTCTACGGCCCTCGTCCAGCGGACGGACATTTTTTCAAAGAGACAGAAATGGGTTCGTCAGATCTGTTGTCGCCTCGTGCTTGTTACGATGAGGGAAAGCGTTTTGCTGAGTCGGCCTGTGTGACCTATCGCAATGTGCATGGGATCGATGTGCGTGTTGCGCGTATCTTCCGTACGTATGGTCCGCGCATGCCGTTGTATGACGGACAGATGATCCCGGACTTTATTACGAACGCTCTCGATGGCAAAGAGCTCGAGTTGTATGGCGATGAGACATTCAAGACGTCACTCATCTATGTGAGCGATGTTGTGGCGGGGATGATGAAACTTATGCAGGCGCCACCTGAAGTGCAGGTCGTAAACTTGGGAAGCGATGTCGATGAGCCGCTCATGAATGTAGCGCAAAAGATCGCAGAGATGACGGGCTCTGTGTCAAAGGTTACCTTGAAACCCCCATTGCTTTTCATGACGCAGCTTGGATTGCCAGACATGACGAAATCAAAAGAAGCGTTGGGCTGGATTCCGCTCGTGACGTTGGATGATGGTTTGAAGCGCACGATTGAATATACGATGTCGCATAAGTCGCTGCTGAGTTTTCGAAAGCCATAGTTGAAGTGGTTCTACGCTTCAACACCCGCCATGAGCGGGTGTTGATGAGTATTGGTGCGTCGGTGAGGTCCGCGGAGAGTGCGAGTATCGTGGCGTCGATCTCGACGATCTCGAACCCTTCACGCTTGTCCTGCTTGTACAGCGCTTTGTGGCTGCGTACATGCATCAGATGACTATCCACACGTAAAAGGCCGGTTTTTTTGCCAAGGATGCTATCATGAAGCCAATCACTCCCTATTTTTATGCCAACGCTTACCCCAACCACCAGCGCTACCTCTAATAAAACCGTTGTTGCTTTTGCTGTGCTGGGCGGCGTGGCGATTGCCGCCATGTTGTTCTTTGGATTTTCTGCCAAAAAGAAGTTTGGTAATAACGACATGAACTATCTCACGCCAGGTTACTGGGGAGCGGTTGATACAACCATTTATGCTCCGAGTGAGACACCGGTCATAGAGGAACAGAAACCAGATCCAGTCACGCCTAATATGATGGAAAATAAGCAGGAATTCATGATGGATCAAGGCGCTGTCATACAGCAAGACATGGGTAATAAGAAGATGGAAGGGAAGAAGCAGTACTAATTATCTTAACGAAGTAGGTATGGCCGCACCTTCCGCTCCATCTCCAGCGGTATTGATCGTCATCTTCTGTATTGTGCTCTTTGGTGGGTATCTCTTTTTTTCGCAACGTAAGAAGCCAGAAGAAAAGGAGGGCTCGTTCACGACCGATCTCACCGAGCTTGCAAAGCGAGGAAAATTACCTCATGTGGTTGGGATGGATCAAGCGATTGAGCGTGTTTTGCACGTGATTGCGCGTAAATCAAAAAATAATCCATTATTAATTGGAGAGCCAGGAGTAGGGAAGACGGCGGTCGTAGAGGGGTTGGCGCAGCGTATCGTGAACGGAGACGTTCCCGATCAATTCAAGGGCAAGAAAGTCTTGGCACTCAATCTTGGTGATCTCATGGCTGGCACGAAGTATCGCGGTGAACTCGAAAGTCGCTTGCGTGGTTTGCTGCAGTCTTTGGAGCAACGTGAACGTGAAGTTATTCTCTTCATCGATGAGCTTCACATGATCGAGCAGGCGCGTGGCAGTGAAGGTTCGCTTGATTTGGCTGATATTTTAAAGCCAGCGCTGTCGCGCGGTGATTTGCAGGTGGTGGGTGCTACGACCTGGCGTGAGTATGAGCAATACTTGAAACCAGATGGTGCAATCGATCGTCGTTTTCAGCCCGTGTTAGTCGAAGAGCCTTCACGTGACACGGCGGTGGCGATTGTCGAGGGCGCTAAGCCATCGTACGAAAAGTTTCATAAGGTTTGCATTCCAAAGAAGACCGTTGAAGCAGCGGTTGATGCCTCCATGAAATTTGTGCACGATCGTTTTTTGCCGGATAAGGCCTTTGATATTGTGGATGAGGCGTGTGCGAAGGTCGCGATTGAAACAGCGGAAAGACCGCACGGAGCTGCGCTGGGGATCTTGCATCAAGCGTCTGCCCAAGTGAGTCAGGAATGTCCGGGCGACGTTCCAACGGTGGGGGTTGAAGATGTGAACGAGGTAGCTCGTTTATGGCATGAACATCGGATTCGACCGAGTACAAAGAAAGAGGCCTAAGGGTCATACTTGAATCTATCGACGCAGCACGCTACCGTTGTCCGTATGCGTGTTTTTGCGGTCATTGCTGCCTTTCGCGAAGTTCCTCGGGTGCAGGCATCTGTACGGGCCTGCTTGCCATTTGTTGAGAGGGTCATTGTCGTTGACGATGGTTCGCATGATGGAACGGCAGAAGAGGCCGAAAAAGGGGGAGCGCTTGTCCTGCGTCATGGGATTAACCGTGGACAGGGTGCAGCCTTAAAGACCGGTACGCTCGCTGCGCTTCAGCTCGGAGCAGAAGTCATTGTGCATATTGATGCTGACGGTCAGCACGATCCATCATATATTCCAGCGCTGCTTGAGCCGATCAAATCAGGTGAGGCGGATGTCGTGTTTGGTTCGCGCTATATGGGGATCAAAGCGATCGATATGCCATGGAAGCGGCGCTTCCTTATGAATGGAATTCGTTTATTTAACATTTTTATCTTAGGCGTGCCGTCGAATGTGCGTGATCCGCAGACGGGTCTCCGCGCGTTTCATGCTGAAGCGGGTCGCAAACTTGATTTCAAACAAGATCGCATGGCGCACTGTTCCGAAATCTTGCGATACGTGACACACCATTTTCGTTGGAAAGAAGTTCCGGTCGAAGTGCGCTATACCAAGAACACGCTTGAAAAAGGGCAGTGGCGCGGAGGGGCCGTACGCATCGTCTGGCAGTTGTTAATTGGTGCTTTCAGAAAATAGTATGTGGATTCAATACGCTTTGTTAATTGGGTTGGCAGCGGTAACGGCACTGACGTGGTACCGTGCTTCGCGGCAAGCCATTCGACCGTTCGAAGCGGTCGGTTGGACGATCGTTTGGGGAGTGGCGGCCGTGATAGTGTGTTTGCCGCGCCTCACGACATTTTTTGCGCAGTTAGTTGGAGTGGGCCGTGGGGTCGACTTGGTGATTTATATTTCGATCTTCGTTTTGTTCTTGCTGGTCTTTCATTTGCATTTGATCCACGATCAAATTGAAAAATCGCTCACGGACTTGGTGCGACATGATGCATTGCGTTCTTTGTCTACAAAACAAGAGGTGGAGCGAGTACGTGAACCGGCGCCACAATCGATTCAATCTGAGCCGCATGTCTAAGCCTTTGCGTGTACTACATATTGCCTGCGTTGCTCCACCTGAAGTAGGTGGCATGGGGATGGCTGCGCTTCGTGAAGTAGAAGGATTGTGCTCGCGTGGCCACGAGGCATTGCTTATTGCGCCAGAACTCGTGCAAGGGGAGTCGTCGGTGACGCGGCCGCAACACGTACGCGCACTCAAGCCGATCTGGCGTGTCGGAAACGCGGCCGGCTTGCCACTCACAAAGGTTCTGAAAAATGGATGGGATCTCGTACATCTGCATTACCCATTTTATGGCACGGCAGAATGGCTTTTGTTGTTGCAGCGTAAAGTGCCTATTGTGGTGACGTTCCATATGGATGGGGTGATGGGGGGATGGCGTGAACCGATTGCGCGTCTGCATCGTGTGACGGCGCAGCCGTTTTTATTGCATAGGGCGAAGAAGGTGTTTGTTTCATCCTTGGACTACGCGGAAGCTTCGTCTATTCGGGGATTGGTAAAACAGCATGACCCTCGATTGGTGGAGCTGCCTTTTGGGATCGATCTGTCGTTGTTTTACCCTGGAAATCCAGAACGTGCTGTTTTTGGGTTACCCGAACAGGGGATGGTGTTTTTGATGGTGGGAGGATTGGATCGGGCGCATCTATTTAAAGGGGTGCCTGTCGCGTTGCGTGCCCTGGCAACACTTCGACGATCGGATGCCTATCTGGCCTTGCGAGGGGACGGCGATCTGAAGCCAGAATTTCAACGTCTCGCTCAAGAGTTAGGCATTGAAAAGCAGGTGCTCTTTCTTCCTCCATGTGACAAGCGCGATTTGCCTCGGCTGTATCGTTCGGTGGATGCGTTGCTTTTTCCTTCTACATCGCGTTCGGAGGCGTTTGGGTTAGTGGCGATTGAGGCACAAGCCTGCGCCACACCGGTGATCGCCTCAAGTTTGCCCGGCGTGCGTTCTGTGGTGGTGGATGGAAAAACGGGTTGGCTTGTTCCACCTAATGATGCAGAGGCGTTGCGTGAGCGGATGGAGCACGTCATGGATCAGGCGCCTGAGTTCATGGCGTTTCATACAGCGGGCGTGAAGCATGTGATTGAGCGATACGATCAGGAGCGTCACATGGATCGTTTGATCGAGACCTATAAGGAGGTATTTGGTACAGCCTCGTAATAGTATGCGGATCGCTGTTCTCACAAATGCCTATCCACCTCAGGCGCGGGGTGGTGCGGGACGGATCGCCGCACTTCAGGTCGAGCTTCTAGAAAAACAGGGGCATGACGTGCATGTCTGGACGACTTCGCTTGATTGGACCGCGCAGCCCTTTTGGAAGCGGGTGATGTTTCATGTGAGGGATCTTGTATGGGTACATCCGTATGCGGCAGAGATACACGCGTGGCAGCCGGAAGTGCTAGTAACGCATAACCTGACAGGGGCTGGATTTAGAACACCTCGTTCCGTGCGAGCTCCTCATTGGGTGCATGTCTTGCATGACGTGCAGTTGTTTTATCCTCTCGGATTGTTGGTGCAGGAGGGTTCAATTACTGTTTTACAGAAGCTTGCCACAGCTGTTCGTGGATCTGCGTTCGGTTATCCAGATGTCGTGGTGAGTCCTACGCGATGGCTGCTGGATGCGCATCTGCGTCGTGGTTGGTTTCAGGGGGTACAGACCGCAGTTATTCCGAATCCGGCACCGGCCTTCACAGGTTCGCGTCAAGCAGGCTGGAATAGTGTTGTAAAAATAATGTTTGTTGGACGACGTACAGCAGATAAGGGAGGTGAGATCTTACGAGAGCTGCAAAAGACAGCGAAGCGTCCTGTTGAATGGAAGGTAATCGAAAGCGGCGCCACGCCAGAAGAAATTCTTGAGGAAATGCGTACGTCAGATATCTTGCTCGTTCCCTCGCAGATCGAAGAGAATCAACCAACCGTGATTTTGGAGGCGTTTGCATGTGGTCTTCCTGTTGTGGCGAGTTCACGAGGAGGGATTCCGGAAACGCTAGGACGTGCCGGTATACTAGTAGATTCAACGGACGTCGCAGACTGGTGGCAGGGGATAGAGCGGGTTCTTTCACGCTCGCGCGATCATTGGTCAGGGCATGCCGAAGAAGCTTGGCGGCGTCATGTCCCAGGGCGAGTGCTCGAAGCGCTGCTTGAGGTGCTCAAATCAAACAAGAAAATATAAGCAGCCCCGCGTTCCACATTCCACGTACGATCGGCGATGATTTTGAGCTGTTCGATGACTTGTTCGGCGCGCCACCAGTAACTATTTACTACGACGTACACCAGTTTACTTTGACCGAGATCGCCTGCTTCATGGGCGATATCGAGGTCGGGCTTGTCCATCATCTGAAGGAAGCGTTCGTAGAGAGGGCCACCGGTTGGAATGGGGTAGAAAAAGACATCATCAGCGTAGCGCTTAAAGCCGTAGGTCGAGACAGCGGCAGCGCTGACGGTTTGATTGGCGAGCACCGTATAGGGTTTACCGTTGGCCTGTTTTTCAATAAATTGCACGGCTTCAATGTCGCTTTTTCCTACACTCCAGCCATGACCAATAGCGGCAGCATCATGACGGGGCAGTCCGTTGTAGACGTTCGCGCAAAACCAGCCGACACCAAGTAAAAGTGCAGCAGCACGCATGCGTGGATGTGTGTGCGCGCTGTATTCAAACCAGTGGCTGATTCCGATCAGCGCCGGACAAACTAAGAATAATTGAGCCACGATTAAGAGACGTGTTGCGTAATCCTGCCGTTCGTAAGAAATTAAAAAGGAAAAATCACCACTTGTTTGCAAGAGCCAGCTGCTGGCAGCTGCTCCTGCTGAAAAGGCGATGAGTATGCTCCAGATGGGGCGACGCGTACGATCTTTCAGAAAGGCGAAGATCGCGGCTCCAAGGAGAGCGAAACTGAGTAGGGCGCTCTGCCAATTCGCCCAGTCGGGCCAGAGTGCAAGATGGGTCGCGGGAAGGACGAAGCGCGCAACGATCCAGCTACCAGACGTTTTAATCGCTTGTAGCCACGTCCATGACCATACGCCACTCTGCAAAGCGGCACGTAATGCAAAGGCGAGTGGTACGGCTACGACGCTGCCAATGAGGGCGATAAGCGTATAGGCGTTGCGCCAACGTTCTGATCGGAGGCGTTGCGCTAACAGAGCGATGCCTGCCAAAGCGAAGGGCATGCCTGCTAGAGGGTGCGTCGCGAGTGACCAGGCAAGCAATGACCAGGGAACAACGGGATGCGTGTGGTGAAATGATGGTTTACCGCCTTCCTCATCTTCCGTTGGAAGAAGCCAAAGGAGTGCGAGCAGGCCTAGTATGTAAGCAACATTTTGCGGTGTCGTGGCGGAGATGATGCCGAATGGGATTGTGAGCAACAAACTGACGATGACATTGTGGCCACGTTTTTTGCTCGAGATGTGCCAGGCTGCAAGTGGCAGGAGGAGTGCTAACACTCCAACGAGCCAAACATCGCCGACGCGCGGAATGATGCGCCAGTTGCGTGCGAGCCAGGTGACGAGTGTGTATTGACCAATATACGAAGGAGGAGCTGGTTCGAGGGTTCCTGTTTTGAGAATCACATCTTCGCTCGCGCGATGGAGGAAGCCGTCGAAACCGTAACCTAGTGGATAGATCCAGGTAGTGAGTGAGGCGAAGGTTAGCAGGCTCAGCGCCACGATCGCTGCGACAACGCTACGTCGTGTTTTGAGGCTGGCTAAGAAGCTACTTGCGAATAGCGTGGCGATCGCGATAAACGTGCCTGAAGGGAGCAATGCCCATGGGCTATTGATGGAGCGAATGGTCGCTGCTTGTGTGGCGCAGACGACTAGAAACACAGCGGCTGCTACACAGGCGACGAGTGCCATGGTTCCCCAGCCGGCCTCGCTGGTCGAGACAGGCTCTTTCGAAGAGAGGATTACCTCTGCTTTTTGAAGCGGCCAGAGGCCGACGGTGCCTGTTATCAACAGAATACTGAGACCCAAACCCAGTCCATCCGCCACAGCGCGTAAATCTCCGCCCAAGTAGTACCAAGCTGTTTGAAGAATCGATTGACCGGCGAGAATCACCAATCCAGCAATCACTCCGCGCACCGCGCGAGGGAGTTTTGGTGCAAGAGTTGGACCTAGGATGCCGGAGCTAAAGACCAAGACAAATAAAAACAGGGCGGAACGAAGCGCTTCGAAGGACGAAGGGACGAAACCACCAATCAATGCCGCCACGCCTGCAAGTATGAGGGGGAGATGGGCTGTGAGACGACCGAGGGACACGTTTGGAAGTGTATCATTTTTGCTTGATCGTCGCCTCTCCCGTATCCTATAGACCAGTACGTTATGCTCATGACAAACGAGAACGTACGGTTGTATCCGCACGATCGTTTTTTGAAAGCAACCGTTCTCAAACTTGTTCCTTCTTGGGTCACGCCGAACCAATTGACGATGGGGCGTTTTTTGTTGACGCCTGTTGTGCTCGCAGCGGTGAATGAACAGCAGTGGGGCTGGGTGTTTGTGCTTTTTGCGCTAGCAGCTTCGACGGATGTCTTCGATGGTTCTCTCGCACGTACGCGAAAACAAATCACTATGTGGGGAACGGTCGCTGATCCAGTAGCGGACAAGGCCCTGGTCGGTTCGATCGCGCTTGTTTTTGTTGCTAAGCAGATTCATCCATGGTTTGCTGCGCTCTTAGTGGTTCTCGAAGCGTTGATCATGGTGGGGGCCTATTCGCGTTTTCGTCGTCGTCGCGTGTATACATCGGCGAACATCTTTGGAAAAATCAAAATGAGTCTGCAAACAGCAGGTGTTTTTCTCTTGTTGGCGGATAAATTTCTTCACATTCCCTATGCGATTCCGATCGCTATCGTGATTTTTGGTTTTGCGCTTGTGCTAGCCGTAATTTCGTTTGTCACCTATAGTCTTTGAGGTCTATGCCGTCCCTCAAAGAACGTGTAAAGCGGTTCATTCCGGCCAGCATCCTTAATGGCTATCATTTTACGTTAGCAAACTTGGCTTCGTGGGCGTATCGACATCCTTCGCGTGAGCTTATTGTCATTGGGGTGACGGGCACGAATGGAAAAACCACGACTTGCTACGCGATTGCGAAGGCGCTCGAAGCGAGCGGTCAAAAAACGGGTTGTACGACGACAGCCATTCTCAAAATCGGCGAAAAAGAGTGGCTCAATAATACGAAGATGACCATGCCGGGCCGATTCTTCTTGCAACGCATGTTGCGGCAGATGGTGAGCGCAGGCTGTCGCTATGCCGTGATAGAAACCTCATCTCAAGGGTTGGTACAGCATCGTCAATTAGGGATTCGCTATGACCTGGCGGTGTTCACGAATCTCACACCAGAACATATTGAAGCGCATGGTGGGTTTGAGAACTATCGTGCTGCCAAGCGTCGGTTGTTTGAGCATCTCGTGATATTGCCTGCAAAGTATGTGAGAGGTGAGCGTGTGCCTCGTGCTGCGATTCTGAACGCAGACAGTGATCAAGCGGAATACTTTGCCGCTACCCCTGGTTTGCAAAATATCCATTGGTACGGCGTGGGTGAAGGGGCGGGTTTGCGCGCGAAGCATCTCGAGCTTTTGCCGAACGGTTCGCGCTCTGAAGTGAACGGCTATTCCATGCAGCTGTCGATGCCAGGTCGGTATAATGTAGAGAATATGTTGGCAGCGCTGACCGTCTGCCAAGTGCTAGGCGTCTCCCTTGAGGGGGCCATCAAACGTCTTGAAAAGATCCAAGGATTGCCGGGGCGATTTGAGCGGGTGAATCTGGGTCAGCCGTGGACGGTGATTATTGACTACGCGCCGGAGCCAGAATCGTTGAGGCAGTTTTATGGGGCGCTAAATTCTGTGCCGCATAAGCGTCTGATTCATGTGCTTGGTTCGTGCGGAGGCGGGCGAGATGTGGCGCGTCGGCCGATTCTTGGAAAAATGGCAGCTGAGAAAGCAGATATTGTGATTGTGACGAATGAAGATCCGTACGACGATGATCCACAGCAAATTATAGATCAGGTGGCGGCTGGTGCCATTGCCGCTGGAAAACAAAAGGGTCAGACCCTCCTCATGATTATGGACCGTCGTGAAGCGATTGCTCAGGCTATGCGTCTCGCAGGGCCAGAAGATTTGGTGATTATGACGGGGAAAGGTTGTGAGACCTGGATGTGTGTCGCAAATGATGAGAAACTGCCCTGGAGCGAACGTGAAGCGGCTGAAGCGGGCATCCGAGCCGCGTGGCAGCCAACGAATCCTTTCTAACCCCGATTTCTCGTATGATCTTTGTATGTTCCATCTGTCTGATGTCATGAAAATCCAACAGGGAGAGAAGGTGTTGGGGGTATTTCGTGCGCATTCTGTGGCGCTTGTGGTGCGTTTGTTGGGTTTGGCGCTGCTGATTGTGTTGCCCTGTTTCTTTGTCTTTCCATTGTTCCGTCTCGGACCGGTGGGGGTGCTGTTGTTCCTGATCCCGGTGCTCATTGGCGGGCTGGGTGCGTGGCGAGCGGTTCGTTTGTGGGATGCGACCGTACTTATTTTAAGTGATCATCGTTTAGTTCATGTGGCACAGCGCGGAATTTGGGATCGACATGTATCAGAGGTCGCGTTTTCACATGTGGGTGACATTCAGTGGGAGAAACGAGGGTTTTGGCAGACGCTCTGGGGAATTGGCGCTGTTCGGATTCGTACCAATGGTGGTGCTGTACCCTCAATTTCGATGAATGATCTGCGGGGACCTGAGCGTTTAGCGCAATCGATTCAAGAGCTACGCGGTCATGGATCAAAGGGGATGCCGCACGATGCATCGAAAGCAAATACGCATGCGCAGCGTGAACGTCTGATCCATTTGATTGAACACGCCAGCGAAGAAGAACTGAACAAACTCGAAGAAGTCATGCATACTGTAGTGTCGTAGCTATGTTGCCGTCCCTTCGTTGGCCTATGCTGTTTGCCCTGCTCGCCGCGGTGGTGTTTTTTGTCGCTGCTTCAACCGTACGAGAGACCTATCGTGGTTGGAAGGTCGATCAAGAAATTGAAGGGCTCAAGTCTCAAGTGGCACAGCTCGAAGCGCAAAAGCATTCGATGAGCGAGTTGCTGGGCACGATGAAAACCGATGGCTATGTCGAGCAAGAAGCGCGCTTGCGCTTTAATCTCAAAAAACCGGGTGAGCATGTGGTCTTGTTTGAAGAGGGAGATCCTCAGTCCCACATGGCGTGGAGTGAGTCCACGGCAAGCGGAACAAATACGGGTACGAACTCATTACCAGTCTCTATTCCACGTCGCTGGGTCCAGTATTTCCTAGGCTCTCACGTAATTCGTACGTAACTGCTAGAATCGTTCCGAACCTTTTCTTCTATGATTAAAAAGCGCACAGTCATTTCGATCGGTGTGGTTGCAATCGTTGTCTTTCTGGTTGGTCTCAAATTTGCTGTTTTTAGCTACGGGATTACACGAAAACAGTGGGATGGGCGTATGACCCGTCTATTTGCTCGTGTCACAGGTTTTCCGGCCGGCAAAGTGGACGGGCATAAAGCTACGTATACAGACTATCTCGCCCAAATTGATGCTCAGAAGGTCTACCTTCAGACAGAGGACGCCCGTTCGCGTCAGTTGCCTCGTGAGGTGAATGCTGAAACGAGTAAGGCGGCGTATAGCCAGATCATGCAAATTGCTGCGTTGGAGGCGCTCGCGGATGAATATCAGGTCGCTGTCTCAGATTTGGATATCAATCGAGGATTTGATGACTTTGTGGCTCAGTCGGGTACGTCAACTAGTCCGGGTGAGATAGACGCCTTTCTAAAAGAATCATTTGGCTGGACGCGCGAAGAGTTTAAGCGTTTCTTTATTCGTCCTGGAGTGATGAGTCAGGCCCTACGTACAAAAATGCCAGGTAAAACTGAAGAGGAAAAAGGACAAGCCCTTGGACAGAAGATCGATGAACGATTGTTGAAGGATGATGTGAAGAAATACCTCTTGTTCCCTTCCTAGTCGCTGACCTCGTTCTATCGCTCCTTGCATGTGCTGAGGCGAGTGTGTGTGCTTCAGAAACTGTGCGACAGGCACACACGAAACGAGTGGCGGGCAAGGAGTGAAGTAAAATCTAAGTCAGGCGCACAGAGAGGAATGAAAAACGAGGATGTGTGCGTTCACGCCGCTTGAATCGACTTACTGACAGGCAGACGACGTATCAAAAAATGGTCTAATTTTTAAAGCAAATTCTACAAACAGAAACCCCCTCAAAAGAGGGGGTTTCTGCATGGAGCCAGTTCCGGGAGTCGAACCCGGGACCTCTGCTTTACGAAAGCATTGCTCTACCAACTGAGCTAAACTGG
>CAZENZ010000038.1:0-12894 GCA_964513705.1 uncultured Gammaproteobacteria bacterium | reverse complement strand
CCAACACAACGAACGGTGATGGATTCGTGGCCATAATGGCACAGATAAGCGCGATGGATGTCAGCGCGCGTTCCCCTCCTGACAAGAGCGAAATCGACTTGAAGGTTTTTCCTGGTGGCGTAACTTGGATATCGATCCCCACAACGCGTTCGGTCGATTCGCCGTCTTCACTTTCAAGAACGTTTCCCGCCTCATCAACGTCCGGCTCAGACTGAACCTCCACCAACTTTGCATCACCGCCCCCAAACAACGTTTTGAAAAACTTTCCGAACTCACGATTCAAATCGGTGAAGGCCGACTTGCTCCGTTCCTGAATGGTTTGATCAAGCTCAGCGACCACCGTTTCAAGCGCCGCCAACCCAGCTCGCACATCTTCTGCCTGTTGTGACAAAAAGACATGACGCTCTTTGGTTTCGGTATGTTCTTTCATGACCTCGGGATCAATGCCACCGATCCATTCGAGCTGTGAACGCAAACGCTGCAAACGCGAACCCATGTCGCTTGCAGCTTGGTTCTGCCCAGCTTGCTCAGCAAGCGTGTCGAGTTCTGTTTCGAGCGCAGGGGCATGCGCGCGCAATTCCTGAAGAAAGCCTTCACGACGCGTCTCATAACGCGCGAGTTCAACGGCCGCGTCTGAAGCCATACGTTCAATCCCATGCACTTCTTGGCGCTTACTGGTGAGCTGGCGCTGAAGTTCAAACAAATGCGAACGCTGATCACGATCACGCTGATTCCAAGCATCGAGCTCTTTTTCGGTTTGACGTACCTGTTCCGTGACAAGATAGAGCGCTTTGGCGAGCGCGTGGGCTTCGGCGTCAATCTCCGGTTGTACTGTTGGTACTTGTTCAGGCTCTGGAGCTGGGCGTTGCAGCTTCCCAACGAGACCGTCACCCAATTTCTGCAAATCCAACACCAACTGACGTATCAATGTGAGGTCGGGCTGCGCTACCTGAACCGCCGTCGACAAGGCAACGTGCTTGGCGCGCAACTCTTCAATCCCTTCGATAATCTTGGAGAGCGGGAGAGGCGACCACGGTTTCTCAGCACGCACAGCCGCCACCGCACGCTTGGTATCAAGCTTTAATTGTTCTTCACGAATGCGACCACGCTCGCGATTGAGCTCGTCGAGTTTCTTGCGAATATCCTGAAAGCCCTCGTTCACCGGCACATCTTTCTCCATCTTCTCGAGCTCTCGTTGAAGGCTAGCAGCTTCTTTTTCACGTGTTTCAATATCGCGTTTTGCCACATCGAGCTTGCTCGCTGACGTCTGCCAACCACGCTGAATATCCGACCAGCCACGACCATAGTGCGCACGCTCCAACGAACGCAGCTCTTGCTCCACATTCTCACGTTCCTGCAAACGCTTCACCTGTTTCTCAAGCGAAGCTAAGCGTGGACCAAGTTCTTGTAACAAGAGATCAGTCTGTGCGAGATGTTCTTTGGAGGCGGTGATTTTATTCCACGCCGATGCTCGCTTGAGCTGAAACGGTTTCAAACCAAAGGCTTCATCAAAAAACTCTTTGCGCTCCGCCGGACCAGCCACCAACACTTGGTCAACCATCCCCTGTCCGATGACGCTATACGTGCGCTGACCAATACCACACTGCGCCAAGAGCAGCTGAACATCCTGCAAGCGTGCTGATTGACGATTGATCTCGTATTCCGACTGACCATCACGATACAAGCGACGTGTCACGGCGATCTCGCTCATCCCGAGTTCTGGCTTGTCGTCATTTTCAAGAACCATGGTGACCTCACAAAACCCAGCTCGGCTGCGCTTTTCAGACCCCGCAAAAATCACGTCCTCGGACTTCTTGCCACGCAGCAGCTTCAAGCTTTGTTCTCCCATCACCCAACGCAAGCTGTCAGCCACA
Organism: uncultured Gammaproteobacteria bacterium; assembly: GCA_964513705.1. GTDB lineage: Bacteria > Patescibacteriota > Patescibacteriia > 2-12-FULL-60-25 > 2-12-FULL-60-25 > JAGOTP01. Next base: position 11,020 of record CAZENZ010000038.1, on the reverse strand, counting down.
TTGGATTTCCCTGAGCCATTTGGCCCCACCACGGCCGTTACGCCACGTCGCCCAGAGCCGTCCAATACAAATTCCAGAGCGGTTTTTTGGGCAAAGGTCTTGAAGCCCTGGAGCTCGAGGCGCTTGAGGTACATACGGCGACTATACTACTCTATCGCCATGCCACATACCAAAGACGCTGGATTCGAGCATTTACGCGAAGCCTTTGCTGCATTGCTCACCGAAGTCGAGTTCCCCCCGGGCGTTTTCGTGACCGTTTTGGGCGCTAAAATTGCAGCCAATTCGGCACATGCCACATTCACGCTGTCTGTTTTCCCGGATGGGAAAGACCAAGAAGCACTCGAAGCTCTGACCGCCGCCAAACATGACCTCAAAGATGGCTTAGCTAATAGTCTCCGTCTGCGCCGTATTCCAGATCTCCACTTCGAATTCGACCATACCGAGTCAGACGCGGCCAAAATCGAACAAGCAATCAACGACATGAAGGCGAAAGGCGAACTTTAGAACTACCTAAAATCTTGCCCTTTGCATCTATGCCCAGCACCTATCAACAGCTTGTGAATGACTTGAACGCACAATCGTTTCACAAAATGCCAATCAACTGTTCACCAGAACAGATTCAAACGGCGATTGATGCGTTCTTCAAGTTCATGGCGTTGCCAGAAGAGACGAAGATGCGATTTTCGTTTCGCATGGATCCAGAGGATCGAGGAACCGAAGTAGGCTATTGGACCCGTCGTCGTTCAGATGGTCATCCGGATGATCGCGGATATTTCCATTACTCACCCGCTGCCGAAAAACGCTTTCGCACAACTACGACCGACTGCCCTGAACTTCTAGCATTCATGGATGCTGCCAAAATCGTACATGATGCGGCCACTGAAACGATGCGTCAGGCTGTCCGTGTGATTGATGCAGAGCATCCTGGGATTGAGAAATCTTTGTTTGAGCCTGGAGGCGATAGAGACTTGCGTCTCCCTCTCCGCTTTTTAGCCTACACCCAAAATGAACCGGGGAATTTTCTCGCCACCGGACATTACGATCGTGGCGTTTGTACACTCGCTGTAGCAGAAAGTGCTCCAGGTCTTCGTATTGGAAAAACGCCTGAGACCTTGCAAGAAGTCGTTCACGAACCAGGCTACGGACTATTCTTTCCTGGTATTCACCTCACAGAATTCACAAACGACACCTTTGCTCCAAGCTGGCACGATGTCGTACAAAAAGATCGCGTAGGTTTTCAAGAAGGGTATGCACGCTGGGCACTCGTACTATTTATCAGCGCATGGGATCGCAAAGTCTTAAGCTGGGAAGCCTGCCATACACCAAAGTACTAAAAACACACACCAAACATTGACAGGCGCTTACGCGACGCCTATTTTAGATGCTCCGCATTTGCGGGTCCTCCTGTTTTTTCAGCAGTTTCTGCTGGACAAGCAAGAGGACGCACTTCCGTGTCCTCTCAAACCCTACTGGAGGGACGGATGAGTGCAATCAAGTTGGAGGGCGATGAGCTCGCTGCTCACGCCGAGAACTGCGCAACCGCAACCACGGCTGTGCACGAACTGCGCGTCCACGAGCGCGGTCTCACGGCTCGCGAAGCCCGCGGCAAGCGGACCCCCATCACGGAGCTCCGCGAACTGCTGGACGGCGTGCTGCACAAGCTGCGGCCGCTTGCCCCCGCGGGCAACTGCTGGCTGCGAGCAGATGTCATCAAGATCGTCGGCGAGATCTGCGACGGCACGATCGAGATCGAGTGGAACGGGCACCCTGTTTCCAAGGAGAGCGCCAAACCCGCCATCCTCGAGATCCGGCACACGGAGGACGGCCACGCCCTCAGCGTGCGGATGCGGGCGACAAACCTGCACTTCCTCACCCCCGAGGTGATGCTGGGCTTCCTGCTCCAGATCGCCACCATCATCGCCTTCGAGCGCGCCATCATGCGCGCCTACGGACTCTCGCAACTCGAGGTGCAAACGCTCGTGCTGCGCAATGGGCGCGCCAGGGAGCACGTCGAAGCACTGCTCGACGCGCTCGTCGCATTCAACGTGAATGGCTGGTGGGACGAGCACGAGGACGGTCTTCGGCGCTTCGGCCACCCGCTCAAGCAGGGCTCCAGCCCCGCGACCAGATTCACGTTGCGCGAGCCGTCGTGCGACCTGCCGCTCTACGCGGCGGCCGGTGTGCACGCCGGCGAGAAGATCGATCTGTTCGCCGCAGTCGGACAGTGCCCCTCCAACGAGGGGTTCCGCGCTGCCGTGCGTACACTCGGCGAGCACAACAGCATCGACGCGCTCCGACCCCTCTACGACATGAGCCTGTCACTCAATCCAGTGCTCCTGCCTGCGCCCCTGACGGCGATGACCGCGGCCCCCGAGGCCGCCGCCCCTTCCCCTCCGCCCTGATCCAGCCTTCCAGACCTTCCCCTAGGGACTGCTCTCGCCGCCACCCCACCCGCGCCATCCCTCGCGCGGCTGAGAGCCCCTCCCTTTGTTCATCAGTCTCTGTTGACCAAAGGCAGGAACATTGACCAAATAGAAAAAAAATGGCTAAATACTGGGTCGGATTTGGCCTTATTCAGCGGCTATGGCTTCCCTCCCCGAATTCAATCGCCTGCATGCTCTCGTGCAAAAAGCGAACAAGATCCTCCTTATCGCTGACGGAAAACCGGATGGCGACAGTTTAGGTTCAAGTTCGGGATTTTTGAACTGGTTGATTCGCGAAGGAAAAACGGCTCAAGCATTTTGCGCGGCACCGATTCCACGAACATTTTCCTATCTCAACGGTATCCATCTCTTTCGCAACGACGCGGCAACCTTCAAAGAATCATGGGATTTGATTATTACATTCGACGCAGGTGATTTACGTCACTGTGGCGTAGAAACGCTTCTCCCCCAAGTCACGAGCCCCTACACCCTCGTGAACATCGATCACCACGCGACGAACGCTCGCTACGGCCAACTCAATTTGGTGTACATTGACGCCTGTTCGACCTGTGAAGTTGTGTATCGTTTTCTAACGAATGAGGGCATTCGTTTGGACAGCGCGATTGCGACGTCATTATTGACGGGTGTTCTTACAGATACGTCTTCGTTTTCCAATTCAGCAACCACATCCCCTGGTATGGAAGCCGCTGCCGTGCTGAGCGCTGCCGGTGCGCGCACCAACGAGATCTACTATCACCTGCTCCGCAACAAAACAGTCGACGGATTAAAGATCTGGGGATTAGCGTTATCTCGTCTCGCGTTTAATCCAAGCTACAACGCGGTCACGACATACTTCCTTGCAAAGGATTTGATTGGCGTGCCGGAAGAAACCATTGATGGCGTTTCAAACTTCTTGAATGCCAGCTGTGGCGAGGCCGATACGATCCTCGTCTTGCGCGAAATGAACGATGGAAAAGTACGTGGTTCGATGCGTAGTGCGAAACGGGACATCTCAAAAATTGCGAAACTCCTAGGGGGAGGTGGCCACAAAAAAGCAGCCGGATTTACCATTAACGGGCGACTAGAGCAAACATCCGAGGGCGTCCGCGTCGTTAGCACTCTCTAGATTTGACTGCTAATTTGAGCTTGGTATACTGGTCAAACATCTATGGCCAATCCTTACGCGTTAGGCACGCTCAACAACAATTACCTGATTCCAACCGTCATTGAAAAAACCTCGATGGGCGAACGAGCGTATGATATTTATTCTCGCTTGTTAAAGGATCGCATCATCTTGCTTGGTTCTGAAGTGAACGATGATGTCGCCAACGTCATTGTGGCTCAGCTTTTGTTCCTTGAAAGCCAAGACACCACCAAAGACATCAAACTCTACATTAACTCCCCTGGTGGCTCCGTAACGGCCGGTCTCGCCATCTACGATGCCATGCAGTACGTGAAGCCAGATGTCTCAACGATCTGTATTGGGATGGCCGCTTCAATGGGGGCAGTGCTCCTTGCTGGAGGCGCCGAGAACAAACGCTTTGCTCTTCCAAACTCGGAGATCATGATTCACCAAGTGTTGGGCGGATTCCAAGGACAAGCGACGGACATTAAGATTCACACCGATCGCATCCTGAAGACCAAAGACCAACTCAATCGCCTCTTATCGGAACACACCGGCAAAGCACTCAAAGTCGTCGAACAAGATACTGAGCGCGATAACTTCATGAGCGCACAGGAAGCGCTCAAATACGGGCTGATCGACAAAGTAATTACCCACACCTCTGCGGAATAAACTGACTCGACCAAGAGAAGGGCAAGTAAGCAGACAAGAACCAACGAAAGGCATATGCTACCGGCATATGCCTTTCTCTTTTCCACGCATTGTGGCCCTCACCGCTACCTCACTTACTTGTTTGAGTCTCTTAGGTGTTGGCTGTGGCCCATCCATGCGGCCCATGATCGATACTGATACCAACACACTCAACATTGGCGGCAAGGACGGTGGAGCATTTTCCGCTGGCGAGAACGTACAGATCCCAAGCAATTTCCCAGCCGACTTCCCGCGCTACCCAGGTGCGAAAGTCACACTGGCCTACATCGAAAATCAGGGCAAAGCCAGCACGCTCATGCAGGAAACCAGCGACGCTCTCGAACAAGCGCAAGCCAAGGTAAAAGAACAGCTCGAGGGACAAGGATTCACCCAAGACAATGTCATGTCTTCCGCCGACATCGTGATTTTGTCCTTCAGCAAGGGCACGGTGAAGTACCAAGCCAACATCACACGACAAGATGGAAAGACAATGGTTCAGCTCGTACGCGTTGAACAATAGGGCCGCAGCAACGACCTAAGAAAACAGCCCACACGGGCTGTTTTCTTAGGCATCTGTGCTTGAGCTCAACGATACGCTCTGCGTACTTCTGTTCCTTGGTAGAAATGACCAAGGATCTGATCATAACGCTGACCTTCGTTCGCCATATCCAAAGCCCCACTGGCAGACATACCAACTCCATGTCCCCACAGAGTCCGCCCTACATCCTGCGGAACCGGAACGGACACGAGCCACGGATAACTTGAAGCGCCTCCCCAGACCTCTCCCCAACCACGCGTGCGACCATCTGAGCGAGAGAAATACGGCGTAATCGCGAGACGACCCTGATAGGTCACAATCTGACCACGCGTCGCATCAACCGCCGCACTGATGGTTGGCGTGCGGGCTTCATAGCCATGACCGCGATACACCTGATCGTAACGCGCATCGACCGTATACGACTCATCGGCATGCTTCGTACCACGCTGCACATGATAGACCGCATAGGTACGTGCAGCGACGAGAAGTGTACGCTGAAATTCAGCTGGACTTGCATTCGATGTTTCGGCAATACCCTTTAAATACCATTCGATTGGTAGTTCATTAATGAGCCAGACACTGTCGGTAGCGGGTGTATACCGTAATTCAAGTTGTGCACGGAAGCTATTATCGTTTCGATCATAGTCGGCAACTTTCATCGGTGAAAGGCCATCTTCTGTCTTGAACAGATAAAGACTAGTCGACTGTCCCGTACAGGCGCCTTCCAATACATAGACACGGCTCGACCGATCAAAGCGCACGGTCGTTTGCTGGCCCGGACTCATGCGACACAACGTCGAACCAGCCTGTTGGACCAACACAGCAACATCCATCGCTTGAATCACAGATCGATCATCGACTGTACGCAAGACCCCCACACGAATCATCGGCTCAGCGGGCAATGAGCTCACATCGCCCGTCAGTGGAATCGCTTCAAGCGGTGGACGAACCGGTACCGTAGACACAGGCGTCGAAGGAGTGACTGGACGTGACGGCGTCGTAACCGTCGGACGTGGAATGCGAATCGAGGCGTTACTCGTTACCATGATCGGCACTTCAACGACACCTCCTTGTACGGGCTGACCGTCGACATACAGTTGAAACAATCCCGTGTACTCACCCTGATCAGAAGGCAAACGAAACATGAAAGCCAGTTGCACCGCATCATTCACGAGCGTCGTGCCAAGCAAACGCACCGCTTCATTGCCATTCGTCCAGGAATTATCCTGAAGCGAGGCGTCGTTGGCATAGACCGGGCGACGCAGATCAATGAATCGGATGGACGGATTCTTCCAAGCAGACGGACTGACATTTTTGAACGTCAGCACGAGCTCTTTTTGAGTGTAGCCCGCCCCTGAGATGCTTCCGGCAGAGCGATTAATCAGGACTCCGTAGAGATAGTTATTCGTATTTGCAGATGCGTTCGGAGTCACAGCAGTAGGCGCGGCATCCGGTGGAGCCGTCCCTACAAATTCGTCGCGACCCGGAACACGAATCGGCAATAAGACGCTTCCACCTTCAATCCAAGCCGTGTTTTCTGCAGCAAGCGCAAACATCTCACGATGAAAGCCAGAAGTCGACGGTCCACGTAACTGAATTTTGAAATGACCCATGCCCCCGGGGACAACTTGTTCTTCAATAAGTCGTGCAACCGGCTTTTTGGCCTCGGCATTCGCGATGAAGGCACTGACGCGCTCTTTCTTTCCACTCGCATCGACGGCGTAGATAGAAACGAATGGTCCCGTAGAACGCTGCCATACCGTACGACCAATATTTTTAAAGGTTATTTCTGCAACCGCCTTGTCCCCCGGCTCGACTTGCCACTCGATGCCGCCTTTGTCCACCAATTCAGCCCGCCAATCAGATGAACTTGGCAGTGAGGGTTGTGAGACGGGTTGCGCTGGTGAAGTAACGGGGGTGGTTAGCGCTGGCGTTGTGGTTTGCCCAGTCGCTGCTACCACATTCAACTCCACATCAAACGTACTTCGTGCAATCCAGGCCACTCCTTCAGACGCCAAAATAAATTGCTCACGATACGTTCCCGGACGATCTGGCGCACGGACCGGAAACGCCAGAGACACCTCTCCTCCCGGCACGACAGACGCTACAGGCAAACGGACCGGACGCATCGAAGTCTCCCAAGACGGACGAGCAAACGTACTATTTACCTCTTTCTTGGTTGTGGGATCCCATCGGTACAGCGAAACATAGCTTTTCCCGTCACGCTTCCAGGTCGTATTGCCCAAATTTTTGATGGTCACGCGGACTTGATCTACCTCCCCCACCCTCAAGGTACGTGGCACGCCAAGCGACAGCACAGAAGCGCTATACGCTGCTGGCGCAGGCTTGGCCACGACTTTCGTTGCGGCGAGGAGCGCATCCACCGGCACCCCAAATCCCAAAACGAGCGCGGCCACGAGCCACACCCGAACAAAGCGACGAAAGAACATCCCGCGCATAGGCGAAAGTATACCATTCATACCGATAAAAGCGGCGTATGTTACACTTCAACCCATGTCTATCGCGAGATCTTTGGCTGTAAATACAGGGATCCAGCTCATCGGACGAGTCATCTCGACCGTGCTTGGGATCTTTATCATCGGCTTACTGACGCGCTCGTTGGGACAAGCGGGCTTTGGAGCGTATACGGCAGCCACGGCCTATCTTCAGTTTTTCGCTTTGATTCTCGATTTGGGCATCAACGTGACCTTTACAGCACTCCTTGGTGAACATGCCGATGATCCGGAATACGAAAAACGCTGTGTCTCCGCCATTTTCACGCTGCGTCTGATTATGGTCTTGGGCGCCATGATCTTGGCACCACTCGTTTGGAGGTTCGCCTATCCAGCCGACTCCCTAATTTTCTGGTCGATCGTAGCCCTGAACGGCTCTGTTTTATTTCCAGCGCTAAACCAAATCCTGATCGGCGTGCAGCAACGCCACCTCCGCATGTATATCCCGACGATCGCGGAAGTTGTCGGGCGGGCTGCATGGCTCATCGGAATGATCACCGCTCGACACCTCGGCATGGGCATCGTTTGCATTCTTTGGCTCGCTACCCTCGCCAACATCGTGAACTTCTCCCTCACGTTTGCGCTCACCTGGAAACAAAGTCCGTTCCGTTTGCGCTGGGATCCGAGCTTTTGGAAATCCACGTTAGTACGTTCCTGGCCCGTGGGGGTTTCAATCGCGTTTAACTTGGTGTATTTCAAAGCGGACAGCTTTATTTTGTCGCGCGTGCGAGATCTGGCTGAGGTCGGTATTTATGGGGCCGCCTATCGCGTCCTCGAAATCCTGATCACCGTGCCGTTTATCGACGCAGGGGTTCTCCTCCCTATCTTGTCGCAGATGCGTGCCAAGAAAGACACCAAGCAATTCTCGTCGATGATCAGCCGCTCTCTCGAACTCATGCTGCTGTTTGTGGCTCCCTTGATTGTCGGCGTCTGGGCCCTTGGCCCGCAAATTATGGCTGCGGTCGCTGGGTCAGATTTCAGAAGCTCCGGCGTGATTCTGCGCATTCTCGTACTTGCCATCGCTGTCATCTATTTCAACACCGTCACCAGTCACGCCATCGTTGCGCTGGAAGCACAGCGCAAGATGCTCCCAGTGTACGCTGCGGCGGCAATCCTAACCTTAACCGGCTACGTGATACTCATCCCCCGCTATGGCATGTGGGCAGCTGCTTGGCTCACCGTTTTTTCCGAGGCACTCATCTGCATCGCCTCAACCTACGTCACCTATCGTTTCCAGTCCTTTCACTTCGACAAAAAGAAAACCGGAGCGATTATCCTCTCCGGTCTTCTGATGGGCTGTTTCGTCTGGCCAACTCGAGATTTTCCACTGATCGTTCCTCTCTTGATTGGCGTCGTGAGTTACACTGGTTGCCTGTTTCTGTTCGGAGCCGTGACCAAAGACACGTTGAAGCAGTTTAAGGCATCTTCTTAAAGAGTCCTGGGACCAGCGCATCGCCGATATCACGCCGCTTCACATCATCAAGGTCTTCCCACCACACTCTGAAGTCAGCCGGTGTGTCCTTCCCCTCCGCCCCGTGCGCCTTAAACAGAGCAAAGACGGCGTCCTGCACCTCTTTTGCCCGGTCGATCGCCTGTTTCTCTGACTCCGCCGGAGCGGCTGTGAGCGTCAGAAGTCCGGCACGCTTAGCCAACCAAGCCTCATAAGCATCCACACATCCCTCCAAGAATCTTCCAATCGCGACACGCGCATCTCCACGATCTTCTTTCGCATTATTAAATGCCGCCACAATAGCGCCTTCGGCAGATCCAAGTAAGTGCGTCGGATCGATGGCTGTATCCACATGAACTTCTGTCACTCGATCAAAAGCGGCTAATGCATCGTCTACTTTCTCGGCTTTCACCGTCTGCAGATTCAATTCTGCATCTGTATATATTCGTCGCTTATCGACTACCGCTGCTTTTAACACATCAATCTCATCGTTTTTGTCCTGAAGAAGATCTCGTTTCTGCGCCACTCGTAACGTAGTACTCAACTCCATTTTATCGCCAACTTCTGGCAGAGCTCGAATCAAATCCGCCACGTGATCCTTGCTGTCATTCACTACATGGACAAGCTGCGCCTCCGTCGCCGGATCGCGCTTAATCATGCCGACCATGTCTTTCAGCTTTTTCACGCGCGCCACACTCCCTTCTGGCTCCCGTTCAGAGAAATTCGGTTCAAGACCCGTCGCTTGTCGAGTAAGCAGCGACAATGCCTTGAATACGGCCACCAGCATAGCTTGTGCTTCGGCACGATCCGGACGATGAACAATATCCGTGAGGTCAGCGATCGCATCCTTCAAATGCCGTTCGCGAGTTTGCAGTGGCTGATCGCGGCGATGGTAGGCTTCGTCATCTCTTTCGCCAGGTCGCAATCGACGCTCATTTTGAACCGCCGCGAGAAATGTGTTCAATCCAGCGCGCAAATCTTCCGCCTTTGTCACAAGCTCCGCCCTCCAAGTAGCAATCTCGGCCGTTCTTTTGTTCCACCAGCTTGGCACCGGCTGGCCCTGCCAATGCGTGATCGTCCAATCAATCAGAGCACTGAGTGGCTGTACGTCCGCCTCCGCTTGGTCATACGCAGCCGCAATCCGCACCTCCGGCGGATCAGCCATATATCCAATATCTTCTAACGTCTGTTGACGTACATGTGGCGGAACCCAATTTCTCACCGCTGCAAAGGGCTTTGATTCTGCCATCGTCAAAGCTTCTTTCAACAGTGAAAGGCCCGTGTATTCACGTCCACGCACGCGAATCCCTTGAGCCGCGTCTAGACAGGTACGATCTTTCTCCGGCACACGCAACAACGCCGGCACACGCATATCGCGACAAGCGATAATCACGTGATTGAGTAAGGCGACCTCTTCTCTCAACTCTTTATATGCCGTGGCATTTTCTGCGGCTGCATGAGCCCGTTCAGCAGCCGTGAGAGCCTGCAGAGCTGCCCGCTCAGCTGCTTCTGCAGCTCGTAACCTTGTCCCGTGTTCCGTCGTCCACTGTTCGCGCAGCGTTTTCCGTTCGGTGTCTTTGTCTGGATCATCCCCGTCCTGACCACGCTGGTGATAATAATCGAAAACCTCCTGTCGCACCCGCTTCAACTCTTCCATTTCCGCATGCGCTCGAGCATACTCACGTGCTTTACCCGCCGCTTCTGCAACCAAGACGTCCTGACCTTCAACCGCTTTCGCAAGCTCAGCGACTTCTTTACGCACCTCCCTCGCGTGCTTCATGGACGCGATAAAGCCATCCACTTCAGCCTCGATGCGAGCCTTATCAATCGCATACTGAGGCGACGGAGGCGTTGCCACAACCCCTTCAAGTCTTAGAATTTTTTCCCGATAGTAGGCAGGCTCTTCTCTCAAGACCGTTGGATCGGTTATGTTTGCCATCTGCTGCTCAGCTCGCCATGTTCCGTCACACAACTCGTTCAAACCTTCACCGACTGATCTCATGACATCTTTAAAGCCTTCCGCTAATACCTCATTCACCTGTCGCTTTACGTCATTGTCAGAACTCGCAGCCGCCGCCAAAACCGTGCTAAGCGCATCTCTTACACCGATAAAATATTTGGAAAGTCGATCGTTCATGACTCCCGGGCGATGACGAGGTTTATCGTCTGCCCGTTTCGCTTTCTTTCCAGAAGCATCACACAAGAGCTCAATCAATTCCTTATTCGGCTCAGCCATTGCTAAACCTTCCGCCTCAAGCAAAGCTCGACGATCTCTAATTTCTT
>CAZENZ010000037.1:0-12962 GCA_964513705.1 uncultured Gammaproteobacteria bacterium | reverse complement strand
CCTATGAGGGCACGCTGCTGATCGTGTCCCATGACCGTTATTTTCTCGAGCGGATCGGGTTCGACCGGATCTATCTACTCGATGACAGGACGCTGCGAGAAGTGGATGACTCCGCTGGCTACCTCGCAAGCGCAGAAGAGCGCGCCCAGAAGCTCCTTCGGATGCTCTAGTGGGCCGATCGCGTTAGGTGCGATCCGTACTCTTCCTCTCATTTCGGTGACCTGACCGCCGACACTCTTTTCTTCTGCTTTAAGAAGAAGACGAGAAGAGTGTATTCTTTCTTCCATGAATAAAATCACCCCGCCTTTGGGCGGGGTGATTTTATGGTGGGTCACTCGAGTTAAGTACCTGAACATTCGTGTCAGGATTTTGCGCGTCTCGTTTAAGTTGCACGTATACCCCCAGGGGGGTATTATGCCGATATATGCATCAAGATAATCACAAGCTGATCCGCCGTCTCAAGATTATCGAGGGTCAGATCCGTGGCCTCCAGGATATGATCGCCAAAGATACCTACTGCATTGATGTCATCAATCAAACCTCAGCCGCGAAGCAAGCCTTGTCTAATATCGAGGACCTCCTTTTAGAGAACCACCTTTCTCATTGCGCTCTGAATCAAATAAAAGAAGGAAATGAGAAGAAGGCGATCGCCGAGATCCTTAAAGTTTATCAGCTTAAACGTAAATAATCCTTATTCTATGAACAAGGCTCAAACGTTCAGAATCAGAGGTATGCACTGCGCTTCATGCGCATCTATTATTGAGAAGTCTTTCAAAAAGGTCCCAGGGGTCGAATCCGTGCATGCCAACTATGGAACGGAACGTGTAACGGTGGCGTTCGATGCTTCGAAGACGAATCCATATCATCTATCCGAAACAATTGAGCCGTTAGGCTATTCGCTCATCCTCCCAACGGCTGAATCCATGGGAATGTCTGCCGAAGAACGCCCGGTTCATCTAGGGTTCGATCCTTTGAAGAAAGAAAAGCTAGCAGAGATCGCCGATATGCGAACGAAGGTTTTTTCAGTAATTCCGATCGCCATTTTCAGTATCTTTGTCATGACTTGGGATATTCTCGGACAATTCAAGGTTATCGCTCCTCCGGTATATATTTTGAAAGAGTTTTTCCATCATCTTCTTCCCATTTTTGCGACCTACACGCTTTTTGTCGTCGGAAAGCCGTATCTTCTTGGTTTTTATCGTTTCCTCCGCTACGGAAAAGCCAACATGGACACATTGATCGGTCTCGGAACCTCCGTCGCCTTTCTCTATAGCTTCTTCCTGTCCGCTTTTGAAGAGACGCTTCGACCGTATCTCAACGTCGAGCACAGCTACTACGACGTGACGATTATTGTCACTGCATTCATCGCACTCGGAAAATATCTTGAAGCTCGTGCCAAGCTCAAAACAGGTGACGCGATTGAAAAGCTGCTCGGTCTGCAGGCAAAAACAGCGTTTGTGATTCGTGATGGAAAAGAAATTGAGATTTCGCTCAGCACAGTTGTTCGGGGTGACTTGATTGTTGTGAAGCCTGGAGCAAAGATTCCTGTTGATGGAGTTATTGTCGAAGGAACCTCGTTCGTTGACGAGTCGATGGTTACCGGAGAGCCGATGCCGATTGAAAAGATCATAAACGACAAAGTTGTTGCCGGAACCATGAACACGAACGGATCCTTTATCTTTAAGGCAACAAAAGTCGGTTCAGAAACGCTTCTTGCACACATCATCAAGATGGTGGAAGAAGCGCAAGGAAGTCGTGCACCGATTCAGGCACTGGCGGACAAGATATCGGCGGTCTTCGTTCCGGTTGTACTCGTGCTGTCGGTTGTCGCTCTTATTGCTTGGCTCGTCTTCGGAATTCAGGTGTTAGGTTTCTCACAAGCACTTTCATACGGGCTTACATCATTTGTTGGGATTCTCGTTATCGCATGTCCTTGCGCTCTCGGCCTTGCAACGCCAACCGCGATTATTGTTGGTGTGGGCAAAGGAGCGAAAGAAGGGATTTTAGTTAAGGACGCGGCCACGCTCGAAAAGTTGCATAAAGTAGATACGGTCGTTGTCGATAAAACGGGAACGATTACCCGAGGAAAACCAGAGCTTATCGGCGTGCAAAGTTTTTGCAGTCTTAGCCAGAAAGAAATCATCTCAATTCTAGCTTCCCTTGAGAGTAGGTCTGAACACCCACTCGCGTACGCGATCATGGAACACGCCAAGAAAAAGAAGATTGAACTTGTTCCTGTAACCGGTTTTGAAATCATTAGGGGAAAAGGTTTGAAAGCTCAGATAAACAAAGTTGAATATTTCGCCGGAAACACCAGGCTCATTGCTGATCTTAAACTTCCATTCGATGCGGAAAGCTCTGGGATTACACACGCGACCTCAGAAGGAAAAACGCCCCTCATTCTAGCGACGAAAGAAGAAGTGATGGCAGTTGTTCTCGTTGCAGATGCAATCAAAACGGAATCCGTTCAAGCGGTGAAAGATCTTCATACGCTTGGTATCAAGGTCGTGATGCTTACGGGTGATATGCAGAACACGGCAAATGCCATTGCAAAAGAAATTGGGATTGATGAGGTGGTCGCGGAAGTCATGCCCGATGACAAGCTTGGTAAGATCAAAGAATTGCAGAGAATGGGTCACGTGGTTGCGATGGCGGGTGATGGCGTGAATGATGCGCCTGCGCTCGCGCAAGCGGACGTTGGGATTGCGATGGGGACAGGTACAGATGTTGCGATTGAAGCGGCGGGAATCACGCTGTTGGGTGGAGATATTTCAAAGCTTGTAAGAGCGATCCGTCTCTCCAGGATTACGATGACGGGCATCAAACAAAATCTCTTCTGGGCATTTGTCTATAACGTTGTCGGCATCCCGCTTGCAGGTGGTCTGTTCTTCCCATTCGTTGGTTGGCTCCTGAACCCTGTTTTTGCTGGTTTTGCGATGGCTATGTCTAGCGTATCCGTTGTGAGCAATTCTCTTCGTCTTAAAGCTAAAAAGATCTAATATGGCACAAACCTACACGTTTCATGTGAACGGGATGCATTGCAGTTCCTGCGTGATTCTTACGCAGAGCGAACTAAAAGATGTAGAGGGGGTTAGAGATGCGAAAACCTCCCTTAAGCACAATCAGGTTGAAGTTACTGGAGAATTTGGCGATAAGTCGTTAGGGCAAATAATGGGTGAGTTGAACGAGGTATTGACGCCTCACGGCTATTCGTTGTCATTAGAAAAAGAAACGAGGATTACAAAATGGGTTGACTTTGCCTATGCAGTACCCATTGCTCTCGTGTTTGTGGCTGTCTTTATTCTCCTTCAAAAACTTGGAATAGTGAACATAGTAAGTACTTCTCAAGTCAGTTACGGAACAGCGTTCATCGTTGGTTTGATCGCCTCGGTTTCAAGTTGTATGGCGGTTGTTGGCGGAATCGTCTTGTCGCTCTCTGCAAGCTTTGCCAAGGAAGGTGATCATTTGCGACCGCAGGCCATGTTTCACATCGGGCGTCTCGTTTCATTCTTCGTTCTGGGGGGTGTGATCGGCGTCCTCGGTTCCGTCTTTCAGCTCGGAGCTACGGGTATGTTGATGCTAGGAATCACGGTTGCGCTCGTATTACTTGTTTTAGGTGTTAACCTGCTCGATGTCTTCCCATGGGCAAAGATGCTTCAACTCACGATGCCAAACGTACTTGGATCGCGCACTCATGGCTTGAAAGATGTAAACCATGTTCTCACGCCGCTCTTAGTCGGAATTGTGACGTTCTTTCTTCCCTGTGGATTTACGCAGTCCATGCAGATCTATACGCTTACGACTGGAAGTTTCTTAAGGGGTGGTCTTACGATGCTCTCATTCGCCCTTGGAACCTTGCCCGTGCTCGCTCTGCTAAGCTTCAGCTCGCTCGGCGTTCACGAGAAGACGCAATCAAGTATTTTCTTCAAGGCAGCAGGGCTGATCGTGATCTTCTTTGCTGTCTTTAATCTCATGAATACGCTGGTTGGAGCGGGGATCATTGATCCAGTATTTAGTTTCTAATCAACGGCTCTTTTCTCGTATCTATGAACAAAACCATCGCAGGTTCTCTCATTCTCACGGTCGTCGCTATAGGAGGGATTTTTATGCTCTTACGTGGAAACGGGGTGCAGACAGCATCGTCAACGAATGGCTCCGCAAATGTTTCTGTTGTGGATGGAAAACAGGTCATTCAGATCACTGCTAAAGGTGGGTACGCACCTCGCCTAACGGCGGCAAAAGCGAATATGCCGACCGTCATTAATGTGCAAACGAGCGGAACCTATGATTGTTCTTCAGTATTGACCGTGCCTGCCGTTGGTTTTCGGAGATCGTTACCAGCGAGCGGCATCACGTCGATTCAGATACCACCTCAGAGTCCTGGCGCGATTGTGAAAGGTGTATGTGCTATGGGGATGTATAACTTTACGGTGAGCTTTAATTAAAAAAGGTATTCTCTCGCTGTACTGCGAGTGGTCTACAGGAGTGGGCGCCTTTGATTTGGATACATGATGCTTTTTGCATGTATAGGCACGGATGGATCTTTTGTCTAACGTAAAACCGCCTGAAAGGGCGGTTTTACTGGTCACAATTGTCATCGCACAGAACTCGAACGTTTTGAGGCACTCGAGATGCACGATACTAAATTGTCATGGCGGAGAGAGAGGGATTCGAACCCTCGATACCTTGCGGTATGCGCGCTTTCCAAGCGCGTGCACTAGGCCACTATGCGACCTCTCCGGGGCATTCATTGTGGCAGAATGCTAACGGATTTTGGCTGAACAGGCAAGTATAGCCTAGTTAGAGGATAGGGGATAATGACGTCACCTTGGTATGTGTAGGGAGGGAATAATAGATAGATGAGCACAGGCGCTGGGAGCTGATGCGCAAACTTGATTTATTAATTAAAATAATGCTAGCATTGCTACCTTCCGGTTTTTTGCAGTCACGCAGTCTAAGCCGGGGGAGTAAGAAAAATGAAGAGCATCCGCGTGTTCGTGTATGTGGCCTGTCTGCTGTTTCTCGGCATGGGAGGGGGGCTCGTCTCGTGCGAACCCATGACGTGGGGATTCACTCTCACGCGTGAATTCCAGTCGCCTGACATCGGGGTGGGTTCCACCGTGACGATGCTCTGTCACGTCAGAGATGACAGAATTGGTGAGATCGGAGCGTATCCCTATCGGTTCAACGATGTAATCCAGCTCACGCTACTCTTCGAGCGTGTGCCTACAGGGTATCGGTGGAGGACCGTGTTCGGCCCACTCGAATTCGCCGCCGCACGTTCGGCAGCGCTTCACCGAGGTGAGCCTACGAGGTATATCCCCCTCGTGTGCTACCAGGATGGTTTGGGGCACGTCATACTGACTCGAGGCGGTCGATACTGGGAGAATCCGGGATTTGAGGTATCGATCAATCTGACCGATGGTCGGGTAGGAGACGCACCCGATCTCGCGCGTGAGTGCCCGGCTGACGCGTTCTGTTACGCTGTTACGGTCATGAGAGCGACGGGGCAGGAGAACCCTGACTACGTGTACTGGGGGATCAATATTCGAGGGACGGCGTATATCCCTCACTCCTGACAGCCCTTTCATTATAGGTTGGATGACGTTGTTCCAAACTGAGCTTCGTGCGTGTTGTAAGCACAACTATTTTTTCTGGCCTGCGCATGTATGAGGTATCCCTGCGCAAAATATCTTGAGTGTGTGATTGCCAGCCACGCTCTACCTTCCTTTCGCCTCTTCGTATGAAGTGACGGTGAGAAGGTAAAAACAAATCAGGTATTAGGCGGCGTAGGCGAGTGGGTTTTTCTCGCGTGGAGAAGATAACGAAACCATGCCGTTACAGTACTTTGCGGGACGATCGTATCGTTCAAGATGGTTTGCTCAAACTCAGGAATTAGCATCCAAAAGGAACGTAAGCCCTGATTAATCTCGATTTGATCGGAGATATTTGTTTCTACTTGTTCGACGTCTGTTCCAAGGAAAAAGAAGCAATGATCATGGCCGGTCCCAATTTGGCAGTAGGCTGAGCCGAGGCTTTCCCAACGATGGGCGATGTAGCCTGTCTCTTCTCGTAGTTCGCGTTGCGTGGCAGTGAGAGGATCTTCGCCAGCGTCCATGCCGCCGCACGGAAATTCGATTGTTTCTTTATCAATGGTATAGCGATATTGTTTGGTGACAAGGACACAGTCATCTTTGACGCATACAGCCATGGCGCCATCCAGGATCTCGCTTACAAAATACTGCCCGCGTTTTCCGTTCGGCCAAAGGAGTTGGTCGTGCCTAATTTGGTACCAAGGGTTCTTGTGAACGATTTCTGAAGAGAGGACTGTCGGTTTCATATGACTAGAGTAGATCCTTCAACTGCGCCTTGCTAGTCGACAAAATTCGAGGTACCATAGAACAAAACTAGAACAGCTGTATGCAAGAAAAGATCGTGATCCGAGGGGCGCGTGAGCACAACCTCAAGAACATCTCCTTGGAATTGCCACGGAATAAGATGATTGTGTTTACTGGCTTATCCGGCTCTGGGAAGTCATCCTTGGCGTTCGACACCATCTTCGCTGAAGGGCAGCGTCGTTATGTGGAGTCTTTGTCGGCGTATGCGCGTCAGTTCTTGGGACAAATGGATAAACCAGATGTCGATGAGATTGAAGGGCTGTCACCAGCGATCTCGATTGATCAGAAAGCGCATTCAGCCAACCCACGTTCGACGGTGGCAACGATTACTGAAGTCTACGACTATCTGCGCGTGTTGTATGCGCGTGTCGGAAAGCCGTTTTGTCCTATCTGTGAGAAACCGATCCAGAAAATGTCTGTCGACGAAATGGTGGATTCACTTTTGAAGCAGACGATTGCGTTGCACGCCGACGAGTCGCCAAAGAAGAAGGCGAAGAAATCAGACTTTAGCGATACGATCACGATTCTTGCGCCGGTCGTGCAGGGTAGAAAAGGGGAATATCACCAGTTGCTTCAGGATTTGTATGAAGCAGGTTTCTTAGAAGCGCGTGTGGATGGGGAATTTGTTTCGTTACGTGAACCGGTGACGATGGAGCGGTATCAGCAGCACTCGA
Source organism: uncultured Gammaproteobacteria bacterium (assembly GCA_964513705.1). Classification (GTDB taxonomy): domain Bacteria; phylum Patescibacteriota; class Patescibacteriia; order 2-12-FULL-60-25; family 2-12-FULL-60-25; genus JAGOTP01. The sequence continues at coordinate 5,890 of CAZENZ010000037.1, read as the reverse complement.
TTGATCTCGTGGTTGATCGTGTGCCACTTGGTTGGCCGGTGGAGGGGAATAAAGCGCTCCGTTCACGCTTGGCAGAAGCGATTGAAATTGCGCGTGATCGCGGAAACGATACGGTCCGCGCCATTCTCGATGATGGCAGCGAGCGTCTCATGTCGTCACGTTTTTCCTGTGCCGATGACGGATTCGCGTTTCCTGAGATAGAGCCGCGCTTGTTTTCATTTAACTCACCGTATGGCGCTTGTCAGACCTGTAACGGATTGGGTGTAAAAGAAATCTTCTCCGAGGAAATCTGTGAGGCTTGTCATGGGAAGCGTCTGCGTACAGAGGCGTTGCACGTAAAAATTGAAGGCAAGAACATTGTTGAGCTGTGTAATTTGCCGATTGATCAGGCGGCAGATTTTACGGTCGGTCTTGAGCTTTCCAAACAACACAAAACGATTGCCGAGCCAGTATTGCGTGAGATTGTTGGGCGTCTGTCATTTTTGTTGGACGTGGGTTTGGAATATCTCACGTTGAATCGTACGGCAGGAACATTATCGGGTGGCGAAGCGCAACGTATTCGGTTGGCCTCGCAGATTGGGTCGCGTTTGGTAGGCGCTTTGTATGTCTTGGATGAGCCGACGATCGGTCTGCATCAGCGTGATAACGCCAAGTTAGTGGATACGCTTCTCAAGCTACGTGACATCGGAAACACGATTATCGTGGTCGAACATGATGAGGACACGATTCGTGCATCAGATCACTTGGTAGACATTGGTCCTGGAGCGGGCCGTCATGGAGGAGAGGTCGTCGCAACGGGCCCGATGCCAGTGATTCTTCAGGATCAAAAGAGCGTGACCTGCGCCTATCTGCGTGGTGACAAAAAGATCAGTTATCCCGCCAAACGTCGCCCAGAAGCTAAGGAGCATCTCACGATCGTAAAAGCCACAGAGAACAACTTGCAGAATGTCACGGTCAAAATCCCCTTGCATCGCATGGTATGTATCACGGGTGTGTCTGGTTCTGGGAAGTCGACCCTCATGATCGATGTGTTGTACCGCGAATTGGCACGTCGGTTGAATCAATCCACCGCTAAACCGGGGAAGCATGAAGCGATCGTTGGTGTGGAATGGATCGATAAGATTGTGGACGTAGATCAGTCGCCAATTGGACGTACGCCTCGTTCGAATCCCGCGACTTACACCGATATCTGGGGTCACATTCGCGAGTTGTACGCGATGACGGCTGAAGCCCGTGTGCGTGGGTACAAGCCAGGGCGTTTTTCCTTCAATGTGCCAGGTGGTCGGTGTGAACATTGTGAAGGGAATGGTCAAATTGCGATTGAGATGCACTTTTTGCCAACGGTCTACGTGCCATGTGACGTCTGTAAAGGGAAGCGTTTTAGTCGCGAGACGCTGGAAGTAAAATATCGCGATAAAAGTATCGCCGATGTACTCGCGATGACCGTTGAGGAAGCGAATAAGTTCTTTCATGATTTGCCGCCCGTGCATGACCGTACCAAGATCTTGGAAGAGGTCGGTTTAGGGTATCTCCAGCTTGGTCAATCAGCCACGACACTCTCGGGTGGAGAAGCGCAGCGCATCAAGCTTGCGACAGAGCTAGCTCGACGCGACACGGGCCGCACGTTCTATTTGCTAGACGAACCAACCACCGGTCTACACTTTGAAGATATTCAAAAGTTATTAGTGGTCTTGCATCGTCTCGTTCAGCGTGGAAATACTGTGGCCATCATCGAACATAACCTCGACATTATCAAAAACGCTGACTGGATCATTGATCTTGGACCAGAAGGGGGTGATAAGGGGGGAACGATCGTAGCGCAGGGTACTCCAGAAGATGTCGCCAAGAATTCGAAGAGTTTTACAGGCGCCTATTTGAAAGACGTGTTACGCAAGCGCTAAGCTTTCAACATGTTGCAGTTTCTTGATAAGCCTGAGATCGATCGTTTAGTGAAGTCAGCGTTCCCTACAGGAAATACTTCCTGGAAGCAGATGGAAAAAGGCCTCTTGAATCAAAATATTCTCGTGTGTGCAGATCAGCAGTCATATCTACTAAAAGTCTATCGTCCAGAACTGACATCACAAGATTTGGTAGAAATGCATCGCGTCTTGGAGTTTGTGAAGGGTGAAGGTATTCCGGTCCCAGAGCTGATTTCCTATCAAGAAACCGATAGGGTACGGATCGCGATGTACACGTTCCTACCAGGAAAACATCCAAGTATGTATTCTCGATCGAAAACGAGAATTTCGGTCATGGGAGATATGCTGGGACGCGTTCATACGGCTCTGGAGCGCTATCAAGAGAAGTATTCGGTGCCTCAACCCACTCTTGATCCCGTGATGCCGACTGCGGATAAGAAGCTCAAGAAAATTGAGGCAATGTGTCAGGATATTCGTGAAACAAAGCCGCCAAAGTACAAGGCACTTTTACGTGTTCTTGGAGAGACGGCGGAACGTCTTCAGTCGAGAGTTTGGGATATCCACGCCTTTGACCATCTGCCGCGTCATTTGTGTCATGGCGACTTCCATACAAAGAATATATTATTTTCAGGGAATGTTCTGACGGGAGTCATCGATTGGGAAAAGTTTGGTTGGGGCGGCCATGCCTTCGAAATCATGCGCTCGATTATCTATAACTGTCGTCGCTCCGCATCGAGTTTGGATTGGGCATCCGTAGATGCCTATATTCAAGCATATCGTCGGCACCAGCACCTCACGCCAATTGAGTGTGAGCTAGCATTTCCCTTTGTCTTTCAAAAACTCATGTTTGGAACGTGGGCAGAAGAGCAATATGTGAAGGGCCAACACGAGCTATGGGATAATGTAGAACGACGACGGGCGATGAACGCCTATTTATTTGAGAATGAGCAGCAATTTTCAGAACGGATTGCAAATCTTCTGTCACGATAATCTTCGTGAACGCAAACGCTCGGGGAGCGAGCGTCGCGTCACCCGAGCGGATAGCTAGTCTGCGGTGTGGGGCCGCAGCGGAACGAACTGTTCTTGGCGCAGACGTCTGGCCGTGTCGCGGTCCGTCAGCCACCCCATGATCTCTCCTGATGAGGGAGTGATGAGCTCGCCTTGGACGAGCGTGCCCCGAGCAAGGGTAAGTGAGGCGGACCCCTTTTTCAGGACCACTCCTTCGCAGATGACGACTCCTCGGAAGCTGACGATTCGTCCATCAGCTGAGTCTTGGGTGCATCGTTCCTGTGTGATGTGTACGCCGACAACCCGGGTGATCGGTGAGTGGTAGCTCCGGACGTCCTGGCTCGTATTGACGGCGAGCAAGACTCTGGAGCTGTCTGCGACGAGCCGTCGGTCCGTTGAGTCGAAGATGTATCCCCGAAGGGATTTCTTCCGTTGCGAGGGCGGTGAAAGTGGCGTTCGTTTCGATTCCGTCAAGACGTCCTCCTTGCTGCGTTCGTTGTGGCGAGACCCTAACAAGAGTCGGCGGTCTTGTAAATGTAAAAAATTCCATCGTATCGCGTTCTGCGCTACGCTATGTTCGATCTATGATTCCTCCGTCGATCAAAATAAAGAATGGAAAACTCTCGGAGTCGCCCGGCGTCTATTTGATGAAGGATGCGGAAGGAACGGTCATTTATGTAGGAAAAGCGACGAGTTTGAAGCGTCGCGTACCGAATCACTTTTTGCGTCCGCACTCTCCACAGATCGCTGAAATGACGACGAAAGTGGTCGAGATTGATTACGTGGAAAAACCAACGGCACTTGAAGCGCTCATTCTTGAGGCGAACTTAATAAAATATTATTACCCAAAGTATAACGTTCGAGATCGTGATAATAAGAGCTTCTTGTATCTTGTGATTACGAACGAGGAATTTCCGCGGCCTCTCTTGGTGCGCGGAAATGAGTTGGAAGAAGGTCAGGCCAAGCAAGCGAAAGCGATCTTTGGTCCATATACTTCACCGCGTGCACTGCGAGCAGCCTTGGATTATGTACGCAAGATTTTTCCATGGTCCACGTGTACGCCGGGTCAGCCACGCGCCTGTTTTTACGTGCATTTAGGATTGTGTCCTGGTGTGTGTATTGGAACAGCGGATAAGAAAGTGTACGCGAAGACGATGCGTGATCTCATTGCATTCTTTGAGGGGCACAAGGAGGAGATTATCAAACGGTACAAGAAAGATATGAAAAAGTTGGCGGAGGAACAACGCTTCGAAGAGGCGGCTCTCATACGGAATCGATTGTTCTCCTTGGAGCATATCAAAGACATCGCGATCTTGAAACGCGAAGATGAAGATGTGGATCGTATTCGAGAAGGGGAAGCGCCGGTTGATCTATATGGCAGAATTGAGGGTTATGACATTTCTAATATCTCGGGTACATCATCCGTTGCTTCCATGGTGGTGTTCGAAAACGGGGCGCCGGCCAAGGCCGAGTATCGGAAATTCCGCATTAAGTCTGTGGTGGGGGCGAATGACGTCGCTTCGATGCAGGAGGTGCTGATGCGACGTTTTCGAAATAGTTGGCGGAAACCGGACCTGATTTTGATAGATGGAGGGTTGCCTCAGGTGAACGCTGCCCAGCAGGTCATCCATCATTTAAACATAGGAATTCCTGTCATCGGGATCGCTAAGGGGCCAGAACGTAAACGAAATGACGTGGTTTGCGGTTCAACAGCGAACAAAGCAATCTGTGAGATCTGTGAAAAACATGTAGATCTGTTGGCTGCGGTGCGCGATGAAGCCCATCGGTTTGCGATTACGTATCATCGGAATCTGCGGGCGAGGAGATTTTTGTCGTAGAATGGAGCGCGGTGCAGTGACGTCAAAAGGTGTTTTAAAGGAGTTTTCATCTATTGGGTGGATGATTGCGTTTCGCTCGCTCAATACGAAGCATCCTTCTGAAACGAGTCGTTTTTTGCTATTATGTGCCCATGAAAAAAATGCTCTTTGGGACGTGTTTTGGCATCTGTGGGTGGCTCGTATTTTTTACTTCGGTACAGAGTGCTTCGGCCGTCACTTGTTCAATCACGGCCGATACGGTTATTGATCAGGCATGGGTAGACGCTGGACAGGGATCGGGAGCGTGCGACGATCTTGAGATTAACGGCAACGTAAGTACTACCTGGATTGGGACGGTGGATTTGTCAGGGGGATTATCAGGTACCGTGACGGTGAAGTCCGGTAATGTCATGACGATGGGGTCGAATTCGGCTATGGTATTGGGTGCAACGGATGATTTTATAATAGAAGCCGATGCCACGACGACTCATGCTGTGGAGGATTCAAACGGGGTAAAGATCACCGCAAGAAATATTACAATCAACGGATCTCTGTCCGCATCCGAAAAAGGTTGTAGGCAAGCTGGGGGAGGTGGAGCGGACGGTTACGGGGTCGACCCCTCTACTGGTTTATGTGGGTATCAAGTAGGAGGGTATGGCCGTGGCGGTGGCGGTGGCGGTGGCGGTGGCGGTGGTGGCTCTCATGGAGGTGTAGGTGGCGGTGGCGGTCCTTCCGCAGCGGCAGGGTCTATTATTTATGGGGATTCACTTATTCCGAATACGCTCGGGTCGGGAGGTGGAACCGGCTATTATTGGACCGCGTTTGGAGGCGCCGGTGGAGGCATTGTTCATGTTACTTCAACCAATACTTTAACGATCAATGGAGCGATCACAGCGAATGGTGGTGCGGGTCAATATGATGGTTCCTATAATGGGGGTGGGGGTGGTGCAGGTGGTTCTTTGTATATCAGGGCACATACCTTGGCCGGCGCGGGAGCTCTTCAGGCGAATGGTGGCAATGGAGGGGCTGGCGGCGGCGGTGGCGGCGGTGGTCGAATTGCCGTTTATTACGAATCCGCGACTCTTCCGTTGTCGAATATTACGGCCGCGCACGGCACAGGAGGAGCGGGAGGGGCCGGAGGAAATG
>CAZENZ010000036.1:0-12962 GCA_964513705.1 uncultured Gammaproteobacteria bacterium | reverse complement strand
GTTTCCTGGGGCGATGGGACTATGGATACGCATGTGACTGGTACGGTAACGCATACGTTTTCAGCGCCAGGAACGTATCAGGTGGCCGTGAGCGGAACATTTCCTGGCATCTCCTTTGTATTAGCTGGCGATCGACATAAGCTGCTGTCGATTGATCAATGGGGGACGAATGCCTGGGGATTTATGGGCGGCTCATTTTTTGGATGTGATAACTTGCAGATTTACGCCACCGACACGCCAGATCTTTCAAATATTTTGGATCTCACCTATTCATTTCGCAGTACAAATGTAAGCAGTGGTTTTGAAAACTGGGATGTAAGTCATGTCAGATTTTTTATCGGCATGTTTCAGGATACCAACTTTAATGGAGATATTAGCCGTTGGGATATGTCATCGGCGGTGCATATCGGTGCCATGTTCTATAGTGATCCTGCGTTTAATCAGGATATTAGCCAGTGGAATACTTCACAGGTGGCTAATATGAACGGTTTGTTTTTCCATGACTCGGCCTTTCAGCACGACGTGAGTGGGTGGGATATACGCAACGTCACTGATATGGGTCAAATGTTTACCGGGGTTACGCTTCCGCCGGATGTCTATCAACGCATGCTTGTGAGCTGGTCAGAGCAAGCGGTTCAGCCAGGCGTGACGCTGGATGCGGGGAATAGTACTTATTGCGCCGCGCATGAACGGGGGGTGCTGACGAGCGCTCCGAATAGTTGGATGATTCTTGATGGGGGAAACGTTTGTTTAAGGCAGGTCGAGCCAATTCCCGGTCGATCAACCGTTGCTCAAGCAGTGTATACATTTGATACAAGCCCGGCGATCGAGACGGCGTATCTGGCTCTTACCGGGAGTTATACAACGACGTCACTCACCTGTATTGATTGTTCGATGTCGATCGATCCGATTAGACATAGGGTGACGTTCTCAGGTCTGCGAGTTGGCGAAGTGCTAAGCGCATCCTTTGCTTTTACAGAATCAAACACATTAAGCATTGGACCCGTGATTATTATTGATCCGCCCGCCCCGACGGGTGGCGGCGCGGTAGGAATGAGCTTACCTATTGAGCCAACGGTGAGCGCTTCAGATCAGATGATGGGAAGAGCGTTATCCGTTGTAGTGAATCAAGATCCTGGGTTAGAGCGGGTAACAAGCCCACGACTTCAACTCGGTCTGAATGCGGATCCAAAAACAGTAAAAGGATATGTCGTGTCACTCGATCCGACGTTTGCGCGAGACGGCATTTTTCCTTTCTCTGCGGGCACCACAAGCACGGAGTTCATGCTGCCAAATAGTCCGGGCATCTACACAGTATATGTAAAATATTATTCGCTTTCCGGTCATTATTCTCCACTGATCTCAAAAGTTGTAACGCTCGCTCCTTCGGTTTCAGAGCCCCGTGGTCTTGAGTCTGTGTCCACTTCCACCGCCTGTCTCTTCGTTATTCCGTTATCGCTTGGCGATACGGGCAGCGGCGTGACAAGGCTGCAGCGGGCGCTGATGCATCAGGGCCGTGCGATCTATCCTGAAGCGCGAGTGACAGGTTTTTTTGGTGAAGCTACCCGACGGGCGGTGATCCGGTTTCAGGAACTGTTCTCAAAAGACATCCTGTCTCCATTGGGTTTAAAACGCGGTACCGGAAATGTGCGTCAAGCGACCAATCAAAAGCTCTGTCAGCTGCTTACGTAGCTATTTTTATAGAGCAAGAAGTTGCTTTAACTCAGGAATGATTTTTTCTGTTGCAATTTCGCCTGCTGCGACAATTTCGTGACCAATGTCTTTTCTAAAGTACTGTGTCCAGCTGGCGTAGCTCTCTACTTGCGGTTCAATAACGATGTCGGCGGAGTGATTACAGCTATTCGCCAAGTAGTAGCGCATAATTTCGATGGTGCGGTTGGCGATGGCCATCATACCAAGTGGTCTATGTAAACCGCCCTCATCTTCTGTGTCTTCTGGAATCAGATCAAGGTTTACTCCAATGACTACGTCAGCGCCCATCTGTTTTACGATATCGCTTGGAACCGGGTTGGTGACACCCCCATCGATTAACACACGTCCATGATAGCTCACGGGTTTGAACAATCCTGGAACCGCCATGCTGGCTTGTACGGCGGGCACGAGCGCAGCACTCGAGTAGACGACGGCACGTCGTTTGTAGAGATCGGTTGCAACAACGGAGAGGGGGATTTGCGTTTCCTCGAAAGAGGCATCTTCTAGCCAGGTCGTGAGCAGCTTCCGAGTTCGTTCGCCACCGATCAATCCTCCTTTCAGTGATGGTTCTAAAAGCATGCGCAATTTCTCTTCTTTCCGTCTCACGGTGAATTCTTCAAGTCGATCGAAATCCTTGAAGAGGGCATAGTTCGCACCTACCCAAGCACCGATGCTCGCTCCGGCGATAAAATCAATCGGAATGTGATACTTGAGCAGTGTTTTGATGACTCCTACATGCGATAGGCCGCGTATACCACCACTTCCCAAGGCGAGACCAAGGGTTTTGCGCATGTTGTGTTCGTTTGGTTTCATACATCCATCATAACATGACCGTTTCTTCAGGATTAGCTACCTTGGGTGTATTTATCCCTATGCACAAAAACTGCCCTGAAGCCTTTAGCAACGGAGTGTTCGCGATTGCAATCACCTCGCCTATCTTGGATATCCGCGTTCCTGAGGTCGATACGTTATCCGGAGTTGGTTCAAGAAGCACATAGAAAATATTTCTTTCGCGCGCAACTTCCTGTGTCACCTCATGGAAGATGTTGAATGTTTCAGCAAGTGTTTCAGAGTAGATTGATGCTACACAGTATCCTAAGACAACGCCCGCGTATGCGCGGGCGTTGTCTTGCTGGGATGTACGACCTCCGTCTGGTGAGTGTTATGCGACGTCCTTTAGTGGCAGGCCGCCAAGGTAATCTGCTTTTCCTACAGCAACACCCTCTTTGCGCAATATGGCGTAAGCCGTGGTGACGTGGAAGAAGAAGTTTGGAAGAACGTACTCCACGGCATAGCCTTCGCCAGTCATGTATTTCCCTGGGAAATAAGGCAGGGTGATTTGACGTGAGGCGGCATCAGCGAATTGCTCTTCTTTGATGGTTTCGAGAAAAGCCAAAGTTTTCGTAATGCGAGCGTGAAGTTCATCAAACGAAGCTTCGTTATCTTCAAATACAGGGGCTTCGCTACCGCTTAATCGAGCCGCACCGCCTTTGGCGTTATCGCAGGCGATTTGGACCTGCTTTTTCAGAGGGAACATATCAGGGGCGAGGCATGCATCGAGCAGGGCACTTTCGGTCATGCCATGATCCTTCGCGTACTGCTGTCCTTTGGTCAGAACGCCATCCAAGGCGCGCAACATTTTCGTGAATTGTGGAAAGAGAAGCTGATAGAAGTTCATAGATAGTTGTTATAGCGCATTTGTTTCACGTAGCCTAGCTTCATTGTCCCACTTGACCCTCACGTTGCGTCATAGTTTAGTCTTCGTATCATGCCGTATACGATCAACAAGCTGGCACAGATGGCTGGTGTGAGTGTACGAACCCTTCATTACTATGATGAGGTGGGTTTGTTGAAACCCTCCACCATTCAGCGGAACGGCTATCGAGCCTACGAAGAACATGACCTGCTTCTTTTGCAACAGATTCTGTTTTTTCGTGAGCTCGATTTTTCGCTCGAAGAGATTAAGCGCATTCTGTCTTCCTCGGCGTTCGATGTGCGTCACGCGCTGCGTGATCAGCGCAGAATGATTGAGCTGAAGAAGAGGCGTTTGTCCGGGCTTCTTAAAACCATTGATGTCACGCTTCAGAAGTTGGAGCAGCAAATCCCTATGAACGATCAAGATCTGCAGGAGCTCTATGATACGTTTGGTGAGGAGACGATTAAACAATATGCTGACGAGGTAAAGCAGCGTTGGGGTAATACAGATGCCTATAAGCAATCTATGGAGCGTGCGGCCAAAATGACAAAGGAATACTATAAAAAATATAAGCACGATTCAGATGTCTTCATGAAGAAGGTAGCAGCGACCATGGGCAAGGGGGCAACGAGTCCAGAATTTCAGGCGCTCATCGCTGAGCATTTTAAATCGCTCAGCACTTGGTACGAACCCAATTTCGAAATGTATCGTGGGCTTGCAAAGATGTACGTCGAAGACCCTCGATTTACGGCCTACTATGAAAACTATCGCGAAGGCTTAGCAAAGGTATTTAGCGAAGGGATGTTGTATTTTATTGAGGAACATGGAGCGAAGGCTATTTCCTCGTAGGTAGGGGTTTTGATAATCTGCCTGTATATTTCCAGATGGTTTCTATTTCTATGATTGCAATTGATCACGAGTATTTGTCTGAGACAGCCCCATTGGGCGACACTCCTGGTGAACGGCCAGATGTGCAACGCGTGTACTGTGAGATTATGCAGATTGGTGCATGTAAGCTTGATAAAGATGGTTTGGAAATTGGTACACTGAATATCACCGTACAACCGCATCGATTGTCTGTGATTCCAGTGTGGCTGTCGCGCATGACTGGCATGACAGCGGAAAAAAGAGCCACGGGCGTCCCTTATCCAGAAGCTCTACAAAAGTTGGTTGAGTTTATCGGAGATGATACGGATGTATGGACGTTTAGTGGTGATTGGTGGGTTGTCGAAGGAAACGTATGCGTTCATCAGATCGCTATGCCATTCCAAAAGCCCTTTCATCGGTTAAAACCTCTCCTCGCTGAACGAGGAATTACGCTTGAGAAGTTCCGACAATATGGATTCACGGAAGTTTGCAGCGGAGGGCTCTCTCAGGTTCTCGGAATAAGTTTGCCCATGATTGAAGGTGTAGGCGCTCATGATGCCGCACATGACGCAAGAAGTTTGGCTCATTCAATTTTTCACCTGCGATCGCGATCACTTCTGTAAACAACAAAAACATCCCGATGAAAGTGATGTTTAGTGCATGGCGGGGAAAAATCTCCGAGTGAGAACATGGGTAGTGTAAAGCGTCCCGTATTTCAAACATTTTGTTTCCGCCGCCATGCTCCCTTCCTTGAAAAACCAGTGGCTACGATGCCAATAAGGGTAGCCGACAACGGGGGAAATAATATAATCCATGGCATGAGAGATGCATCACGGCTCTTGTCTGGTTTGTCTGGTTGAACGAACACGCGAACAGAGTCTCCAATTTTGCTAGAGATACTGAGCCCATATAGAGTAGCTTGATATTCACGATGATCGACAAAATAACGATAAGTGGCTTTTGATGATTTTGGTTGGCGTATCACTTGGGTCAATGTTGCATTCGTTGGCAGCCAAAATATACGTGCTTCGACGCTCTGAAAAAGCTCAATGCCACTCCACGCCCAAATCAGAAAAGACGCCACGAACGCAAAAGTAAATAAAATCTTGTTTTGTGAAAAAAGAGAAGGATGCGTTTTCATATAATGAGCTTTCAAAAGCCGACTGCTTCATTTACGTATAGCGGGGGATGAGGGGCGGTGTACGAAAGGCATATTTATTCTATGCGCGCAATAACACGGACCGGAGAAGCTTCGAGGGCAAACTTTGGTGGGAAAGCAAAGACCACTATATTTGACGCGTTTTTCAACAAAGACAGGTTGGTCAAATTTTCAATGACGAGAACCACCTCTCGAAGGAGGATCTTATGAATGGCATATGGCGAACGATCATGGCTTGGTGTATCAAGACCAATTACACTAACTCCCAAATCAGTCGCTTGTTTCGCGAAATCAGCTGATACTAAAGGATGCTCAAGATAGTAGGAGTCTTGTCCAAAGTGCTGATCATGGTGCATCCCTGTTTTTAGTTGAAAATCAGTATATCCTTGTTCGGAGATGGTGGTCACTTGTATCATCTCCGGCGAAGGATCTCCAGGATATACAGCCATCTTTCGCGTGAATGGAACAAGGCAAATCAGAGGACAAAAACAAAATCATCAGAGGACAAAACGACTTCAACAGAGGACATGCGCTGTCCTGCCTAACTCATAGGTAACTATTAAAGAACATCATGGATGTTGAAAAATGGGTCTACCGCTCCAGTATCGAACATCTCATCCAATACCCCGAAATGTCCCGCGCCACAGATCTATTAAAAGACTGGTCCAAGTTGGCAAAAGGAAAAAATCTTGCAGCGGCCGCTTGCTTGTATTTGACGAAGTACGTGATTCCGACATTGCAGGGGCTGGATTGTGCGAAAAAGCCAATTCCACTTTGGGTTAAGCGTCGCCTGTTTGACGACCTTCCTCAAGAGATTACTTCCATTGAAGAGTGGTTATCATTATTTTCTGGGACCATTGTTGAAGCATTGAATGAGCGTTTTAAGGGTTCGTCTATTGTTATGAATGCGGCGAATGTGAAGAGTGATGATTTGGAAGATGCTAAAAATAGGGGCTATGGAGTGTTTTTTACTCCCAATGGATATCACGGAAAGCGCTCTTCTGAATCCATCACGCAGGCCAACGCCTTTTTTGCCGATTTCGACGATGGGACCAAAGAAGAGCAGCGTGCAATCATCGACCAGCTTGATCTGAAACCTTCCGTTATCGTCGAGTCAAAAAGAGGTTACCACCTTTATTGGTTATTGCTTGAACCCCTCAAAGACTTCGAGCTTTGGAAAAGAGTTCAAGAGTCGATTATTCGTGCATGCTCTTCGGATCCTGCGATAAAGGACCTGGCCCGTTTAATGCGCCTACCATTCTCATGGCACGTAAAGAGCGATGAGCCGTGGTTTGTTAAAATTACGGAATGGAACGCTCTACTCTACGATCTGAATGATGTTGTTGGAGCTTTCCCTCCGGCGGAACAGGCTAGAGAAAGATTTCGATTTAAGCGGCAATTAGAGTTAAGTAATATCCCCGATATTGAACAGCTAGGACCAGGTGAGCGTCATGTAGGCTTGCTCGAACAGGCTACAAAGCTATATGCGCGATCTAGACCCGAAAATAGCAGTTATATTCGCAAGGTATTGAGGGATTGGTATGAACACTCTTCAAAACCACTCAAGGACGGTTGGGAAAAGGAGGTAGATGATTTATGTGACTGGATTGAGTCTCGTCAATTCTCGAAAATATCTTGATAAAGTATCGCTCTTGATTCAAATGGAATAAAGTATGGTCAATATGGCCAATCAATTTCGTTACTTCATCTACGCGCGTAAATCCACCGAGTCTGATGATCGTCAGGTATTGAGCATTGACGCGCAGCTTATTGAGACCAAGAAAATGGCTGAGGCTCAAGGATTAAAAATTATCGATGTCTTTCAGGAGCAGAAGAGTGCAAAATCAACTGGAAGGCCCGTATTCAACAGGATGCTAGACCGTATCGAAAAAGGTGATGCAAATGGCATCCTTTCATGGCATCCAGATCGACTTGCTCGCAATGCTGCTGACAGTGGGAGAATTATGGATCTGGTAGATCGCGGGATTATCAGGGATTTGCGTTTTAACCAATACAACTTTGAGAATACCCCTCAGGGCAAATTCATGCTCACGATCATGATGGGGCAAGCTAAATATTATTCCGACAACCTCGGAGAGAACGTAAAACGAGGCAATCGCATGAAGCTGTCACAAGGATGGTTGCCGGGCATGGCTCCTCTTGGATACCTCAATAAACTCGACGATCATACAATCGTCCAAGACCCTGATAAAGCACCTTTGATCAGACGTGTATTTGATCAAGCTCTATTAGGGATTCCGCCACGACAGATCCTGGCTGCGGCGAATGATCAGTGGCGACTGCGGAGTCGTGGGGGTCTGCCATTGCCCGAATCTACAATTTACAAAATTCTCCAAAATCCGTTTTATGCAGGTATCATTCAACGCAAAGGAGAACGCTATCCGGGCTCTCATAAGCCCATCGTCACTTGGGACGAGTTCTTGAGAGTTAAAGAAATGCTCACCAAGCGCGCAACTCCCCATACAGCAGCCTACGAGTTTACGTATACGGGCCTCATGCGCTGTTCTTGCGGCCGAATGATCACCGCCGAAAGAAAGGTATCCAAAGGAAAAATCTATCGTTACTACCATTGCACTTGGTCAAGAAAGAATGGAGAGAAATGCAATCAGCCAGTTATCACCGAAGATGGTCTAGAGACTCAAATAATGGAGAAGTTCAACTCTGTTAAGCTTCCAGACCCTTTGGCGGAATGGATCAAGAAATGGCTGATCATGCAGCATGGCGACGAATCACGATCGCGTCAGAATGACTTGGAAAGGCTCCAGCGGGAATACGCTGGTGTACAAAAACATCAGGATCGGTTGCTCGATGTCTTCATTAAGAGCCTTATTACCGAAGAGGAATATCAACGCCGTAAGCAGGAGAAGGAGGACGAGCTCCTACTCCTCAAAGAGCAGATCGATGGATTTGAGCATCGTGTAAAGCAATGGGAAGAATCCATGATCGAGGCGCTGGATTTTTCTAGCCTACCATTGGGTCGTGGCGTCGATCCGATCACAAGTAAGATGCTTCTTCGTAAAATCGCTTCGAAACTTATTCTGAGTGATAAAAAGCTTGAGATTGAACTGAAAAAACCGTATCAGCTTGTATTAAAAGTTGGTCAGGCCGTATCTGCCGATATGAGGAGCTTCGAAACCATGAAACTCCGCATGGATAAACAAGAAAACCCGTCTTTGCTAGACGAGTTTTCCTTATGGCGGGTGCGAAGGGATTCGAACCCTCGGTCTTCTCCGTGACAGGGAGACGTGTTAACCGGGCTACACCACGCACCCACGCGGTGTCTTGAATTGACGCGCGATACCATATCAAACGTAAGAGGCTCTGACAAGGGCTAGGCAAAGCCAAAAAACGCCAATCTTTGCTATACTTCTCCCCATGTCCCTTCAATCGCCTTGGTTGGCAGAATTGATCCGTTCTCGACCATTAAAGCAGCTCACCGAGTATCTTGAAACCGATGTCGTCATCATTGGGGCGGGGATTGCTGGTACGGCGACAGCGGCTTTTTCTTTACTAGAAACATCGCAGCGTATCGTTGTTATCGAGGCGGGTAAAGTCGGCCATGGAGCGACGGGAAGAAATGCGGGCCAAATGCTCACAGACTTCGAACGCCCGATCGCCGAACTGGTCGCTGATTACGAGTTTGAGATCGTGAAAGCCGGTTTACATAAAGTAGAAGGGGCGTGGGAACTCGTAAAACAACTACAGCAAGAATTTTGTTTGCAAACCCCGATTGCACACGCGCCAGGGTATCAAGGTTTCTGTGCACATGAACCATTCGTCGAAGAATTGGAGAATGTCTTTTGGAAACGTGAAATGAGTCTGCCTTGGAATCAGATGCGTGTGGCAAAGGGGCGTATCGATGTCTCTACTATTCCCGAACGATATGCCGGTCTGTGGCTCGAAGATACGCATGACTCGATTCTCATGGATCTTGAAACGGAGGATCGTTCGTATTTCGCGCTTCTTCAAATTCAGGTCGCGTGTACCAATAGTGCTCAGTTATCTGAGGAGTTGATGCATTCGTTGCTTCATCGTTACCATCAGCGATTTGCTCTCTACGAGCAATCACCGGTTTCTGAGCTGCACTTAGAGCCGGACGCTATTCGATTGAAGGTGAACAACTATACTGTGAAGGCGAAGCAGGTGGTTCTGTGTACGAATGGCTTTGAGCAATTTAAGATTTTTCATCATAGCGACATCGATGTAAATGGGCAGGTCCATCGAGATGTTCGTGGGTTGATTTCCTTCATGCAAGCGTATCTTGTACCGGCATATAAGCCTGTGAAGGCGATGTCGTACTATACAGCCAGCCAGAACTCGCCTGATCCGAATGATCCATCCGCTGCCGAGTCGTTTACCTATCTCACACGTCGACCATTCAAGCCAAAGGGTGAAGAAACAGAAGGCCTCGTATGTGTGGGTGGTCCTGAAACGGGCTTGTCGGAGGATCTGGTGTATGACGTTAATCATCCAGTTCCAGAAAGAATACGTGCCGAGTTCGATACATTCTTAAAAGGTTCGCCATTAGGTGCGCATGCCGACGCGCATCATCCAATGTTTGAATGGCATGGATTGATGGGCTACACCAATGGTCGTGTACGCTGCGTGGGGCGTGAGCCGTGTTACGCCAACTTGTTGTATAACTTAGGGTGTAACGGGATTGGTATCATGACCTCGATCTACGGCGGAAAGCGTATCGCTGGGCTATTGAATGAGATAGATGATGGGGGACATTTGTTCGATCCAAAACTGCGCTCGTGTCACCTCCCTAAGGTAATGTAGACGCACTTGTGTAAGTGCGGCGGATATAAGAAAAGACGCCCCGTGAGAGGCGTCTTTTCTGTTTGTTCGTTTAGATTTTGACCGGGCGCCAGACGTGCATTTCGTCTGGGATCTGGATTGCGCCGGCGGCATGTGCTCCCATGAGAGCGGCGCGGAGGTGGAAGTATTCCATCCGGAAGTCGTGGATACCGGCGTTCCATTGTGATGGGTTGGCCTGTTCCGACTTGAGAATGTCTTCAAGGGATAACCACTCAAAACGTTCGACTTCTCCTGGCTGGGGTTTGATTACAGAGGTGTCACCATTGAAGAGGGTCACGAAGTTGTGCATCCAGAGACGTACATTCTTGACGCGGCTGGTCTCTTCGACTGGCATTTTGCTCCAACGAATGATGTGCTGAGGGGCAGCTACGATGTTGGCCTCTTCTTCCAATTCCTTTACAACGTTGGTTTCTGGAGTCTCGCCATGAGCGACGTGACCACCCAAGTGGGTGACCCAGACGCCAGGCATGCGTTCTTTGACGAGTGAGCGTTGGTGGCAGAGTACTTCACCATTTTCGTTCAAGACGAAGACGTTGGTGGAGCGGCACCAGGCTTTTTGCTCAAAAACTTCAGGGCGCTTTAACAAGATACCCATCGGTTCTCCGGTGTGGTGGTGGACGATTTCAATCTGTTCCATAGAAGTGTGAATGTTTCGATGAATACTCGCACGATGCGAGTTCTTCAGCGTGTGAATCAGTATGGGAACGGGGTTCTCTCAAGAGTTCCTGCTTCCTGTCGGAGGGTTGGAGACAGACTCCAATCCCTCGAAGGTCACTTCAATCTTGAGACAACGATCCCTATTCCTTAGTGCAAGATGATAGCATAACTTATCCACAGTGTCAACATTTTTTGCCTTCAAAAAGGCTAGATTCTGCGAAAAAGTTGTTTAACTGCCGCTTGGATTGCAGCGCTGTCTAAGCCATAAGCGGTCAGAAGCTCAGTTGGCTCTCCAGACTCGCCAAAGCAGTTTGGCATGCCAACTGGTTCAATCGGGATGGGATGGACGCGTGAAGTGAACTCTGCGATCGCTCCAAATAGACCCCCTGTAATCTGATGTTCTTCGACGGTTACCGCGCAGCCGGTTTTTTCAAAGCTCCTGAGAAGAGTGGCTTCATCCAGCGGCTTGATGCTAGGACAGTTGATAACTTCAGCATCAACGCTCTTTTTCGCGAGTGCTTCGGCGGCAAAGAGCGCCTCAGCGAGAAGTGGTCCGCAGGCCACGATCGTGACATCGCTGCCTGGCCGTGCGACATAGGCCTTCCCAATTTCAAAAGGCGTGTCTTCTTGGGTAATGACAGGCGTTTTTTCTCGAGCTAAACGAATATACACCGGTCCCTCGTGATGCGCGGCGGCGATGGTGGCTTTGCGTGCCTCGTGTACGTCGCACGGGGCAAGGAGGAGAAGGTTCGGAAGAACACGGGTCATCGCGATATCTTCAAGAGCCTGGTGAGTCGCTCCGTCTGGTCCGACAGAGATGCCGGTGTGTGCACCAATGATTTTTACATTGGCTTTGCTGTAGCAGACAGATACGCGTAACTGATCCCACGAGCGACCAGGAGAGAATGTCGCGTACGAGCTTACAAATGGGATATGCCCTGATAGGGCCATGCCCGCTGCGATGCCCATCATGTTTTGTTCAGCGACACCGCATTCGATGAAGCGCTTGGGGAATTGTTTTTTGAAAGCCAAGACGCGCGTGGATTCCGCGACATCGGCCGTAAGAACTACAACACGCTCGTTCTCCGCGCCGAGAGAGAGAACGGCTTGACCATAGCCATCGCGATTAGAAACTTTTTCTGGAGTTCCGCTGAGGAGTGCCGGATGGAGGGGGAATGAGTCAGAGTGATGTGTGTGGGCAGGGGACTTCATAGCATGGCTTTGATTGCTTCAAGTTCGGTGATGGCTTTCGCGCACTCTTCTTTGCTTGGTGTTTTTCCGTGCCACTCGTAGTTGCGTTCCATGAACGATACGCCTTTTCCAGGAATCGTATGAGCGATGATGACGGTCGGTTGCTCGGCGATGGCTTCCGCTTGTTTACAGGCATCGATGATGGCACGAATGTTGTGTCCATCAACATCAATCACGTGCCAGTTGAATGCGCGCCATTTATCTGCCAGAGGTTCCAACGGCATGATGTCTTCGGTGTTTCCATCGATCTGAATGTTGTTCCGATCGATAATACACGTAAGGTTGCGCAGTTTTTCTTTCCCTGCAAACAGAATGGCTTCCCAGGTCTGTCCTTCATTGAGTTCGCCATCGCTGCCTATCAGGTATGTTCGCCAACGCGCATTCGAAAGACGTGCGGCCAGTGCCATCCCTATGGCTTGCGAGTAGCCTTGGGCGAGCGGTCCGCTGGATGTTTCTATGCCCATACCAAAGTGATTGTTGGGGTGCCCCTGAAATGGACTGCCTTTTTTTCTGAGCGTCTTCAAAAAAGCGTTTCGATCACAAAACCCACGACGAGCAAGGGTCGCATACAGCACAGGGCAGATGTGACCACAGGATAAAACGAAGCGATCACGCTCCGCCCAGTCAGGTCGTTTTGGATCCACATTGAGCACGTGGAAGTACAAGGCAGTAAACACATCCACCATACCCAGCGGTCCACCGCTATGGCCGCTCTTGGCCTCGGTCAACGCTTTTATGATGTCGATGCGAATATCGTACGCGAGTAGTGCTAATTCT
>CAZENZ010000035.1:0-13125 GCA_964513705.1 uncultured Gammaproteobacteria bacterium | reverse complement strand
CCAACCCTGGCCGCACGCACTTCATCTACGCCTGGAGCCCGCCCTCAACCTCCGGCCAGCAGGCCGTGTCGATGGAGTGGGACTACACCTGGGAGCACGAGCTGGTGCTCGGGCGCTTCCTGACGACCGAAGGGCAGTACCCCCAACGGGACCGCAACGAGATCGCGTCCCAGCGGGTGGTGTACTCGCCCGACGGCATCCCGTACTACGAGCGCCTGGCCGTCTACTGCGTGCCGGGCACGCTCGACCCGAACTGGGAGCTCTGGAACCCCGACCACCGTGAGCGAGCATACTGGCAGGGCGACAACCCGTTCTGGGCGCCCAACGAAGGCTATCAGCGGGCGCTCGAGATCCCCCGCGACCGGTACACCGTCGTCTACCGCGACTACGCGCGCGCCGGCGTCTGGCGCTGCCGCAACCGTAGCGCCACGACCGCAGGGCCAGATCCGACGCTCCCCTGACAACTCCTTAGCCTTCACGTCACGTGGCACGTTTCGCCCGTGATCGAGAAACGCTACGTCCACCGTACCAACGGACCCTACGGACGTAAGCGCTCCAGCCTTGGCTTCTGGAGACCATGCACAACGATCGGGAACCCCGGTCGTTTTGCTATACTAGAGATCATTCCCTTATGCGTCGGCTTGATCTTACCTTTACCGCCTTGCTCCTTCCGCTCGATTTCTTGGCGTTCTGCGCCGCTGGAGCCACGGCTTACGGCCTCCGCATGTCTCGCCTCTTCATCGAGATTCGTCCGATTCTTCAAGAGATTCCGCTCTGGCCCTACACCCTAGCGATTGGTTTGTTTGCACTCGTCTGGTTCGTGTTGTTCATGGTGGCAGGTCTGTATTCCACTCGTTTACGTCGTGCTTGGAGTGAGCTTGGTCGTATTGCCCTCGCCTGTACTGCCGGTGTCGCGATCGTGATTGTCGCCATCTTCTTTCGCCGTGAATGGACAGCTTCCCGCTTCATCGTGTTCGCCTTGTGGCCACTCACCATTGTGTATCTTTCAGCGGGACGCTTAATCCTACGCGTCATTCGCAAACGCTTGCTCGCCGCCGGCTATGGACACCAGCGCGTGGTCATCATTGGTCAAAACAAAGTTGCGGAAGATATCGCCGCGCTCTACAAAACCAGCCCAACTCTTGGATATACCGTCGTGCGTATGTTCCGCTCTTGGTCGGAAGCGACGGAACAAGAGATGCGCAAACTCGTGAAGAAGTCGGCGGTCGATGGGATCCTGCTCGCCGAACCTTCACTCGAACGAGAAAAGGCGCTCAACGTCATCGCATTCAGTGAGGAACAACATCTCAATTTTCATTACTTAGCCGATTTATTTGCTGCCCGCTTCACACACATCGAAATGTCGACCGCCGGTGGTATTCCCATAATCGAAGTGAAACGCACGCCGTTAGATGGCTGGGGTCGTATTGCCAAGCGCATCTTCGATCTTGTAGCGTCCACGATATTCTTGATCATTTTGTCGCCGCTCATGCTCGTGACAGCAATCGCGATCGTGATCGAATCACGAGGCGGTGTGTTTTTCTCCTACCTCCCCAACAAAAAGCCGGTTCTGCGCATCGGAGAAGGCGGACGTGCTTTTCATTATTTCAAGTTCCGCTCGATGGAAAAAGATCGTCACTTTGAACGCTACAACGAACTCGCGGATCAAAACATTCGAAGCGGCCCACTCGTCAAAACAAAAGACGATCCACGTATCACCAACGTAGGAAAATTCATTCGTAAATGGTCCATCGATGAGCTCCCAGAACTTATTCTTGTATTCCTTGGACGTATGAGCCTAGTTGGCCCTCGCCCTCACTACCCAGAAGAAGTCGAGAAATACGAACCAGGGCAGCGTCGTGTACTCACCATCAAACCTGGCATCACCGGAATGGCCCAGATCTCAGGACGCAGTGATCTCGATTTCGCCGACGAAGTACGTCTCGATACCTGGTATATCGAAAATTGGTCGATTTGGTTGGATCTCTATATTCTTCTGAAGACTCCATTAGCGATCGTGGGACACCGCAAAGCTGAGTAACCATGCTGAATCTTCATGAAACACCCATTCTATTGACAAAATGGGTGTTTTTTGATATTATATTATGTTGTCTAGACGCTTGGTATTAGGGCGCTAGCAACGTGATCAACGCCTCCAACACAGCGAGAAGTGCAGAATGCTTAGCGAGAGTCTCAAGGAGTTGTTCCGGAGTGAGGTCCTCGGTGACGATGCCGAGGACGGTGCGCCCGAGCGCAGCGCCGGCCCGTCGAATGCAGAATCGACGGAGACGGACGAGCCGTTCGCCGAGGACAAGATGCCCGAGACGTTCGACGGCATCGAGTTCGACGGCTACGACGATCCCTCGCTGCCCTACCGGACGGCGATGCGCCTCGAGGTCCGCGCGACCTACGACGGCCACGTCGTGCACCACGTCGGGCGGCGCAAGAGCAAGAACAAGAAGAGGGCTATGAAGAGTGGCCAGCGGTGCAAGTGGGACGAGGGCCACAAGCCCCGTCGCCACCGCGACCCGAACCCCAGCCGACGCTTCAAGCCCGTCCCTGAGACGATCATGACCAAGGCCTTCCTCGAGGCCAAGGCCCTCCGGAACGAGATGTCGTGACATCAGCACACAGTGCGCTGTAGAGCGCGCTCCCACCCCCTTTCCGCGAAGGCTTCGCGGATCCCCCCGAGACTCTGAGTACCCGTTCAGAGTTTCAGGGGGATTTCGTTTTTCATGCATCATTCCTCATGAGGCATCACCTGTGGATGCAATGGGGTTGCTCGCCTGCTAGGCTTTTTGCCATGCGGATCGCCCTGGTTCATGACTACTTGATGCAAGATGGAGGCGCAGAACGAACGCTGCTCGCCTTTCATCGCATATTTCCTCAGGCGCCGATCTTCACCCTATTCTACGATCCAAATTTGGTGCATCCGGATTTTCGCAAAGCCAAGATCATTCCGTCGTTCCTAAATAAGTATCCATTCGCTCCAAAAAAATACCAATGGTATCTGCCACTCATGCCGCACGCCGTTGAAGCCATGGATCTGAACGGCTTCGATCTGATTCTTTCGTCGTCTTCCGGAATTGGAAAAGGCGTGATCGCTCCTCCTGGCGCCACCCACATTTGCTACTGCCACAATCCAACCCGTTTTCTCTGGCAGGAGCGTCATGGCTATGTGAATGATTTGCCACAGCCAGGATTCATTAAGCGCTTCTTGCCCTTCTACCTGCATCATTTGCGACAATGGGATGTTCTAGCTGCAGACAGGCCAGACATACTGCTAACGAATAGCAAAACGTCGCAAGAACGTATCCGCCGCTTCTATCGTCGTGAAGCCAAAGTGATTTTTCCACCCGTTGATACACACCTAATTCAAGCCTCGCCGAACAATCAAGGCTATTGGCTCATCGGTGGCCGTCTTGTTGGCTACAAGCGCTTTGATCTCGCGGTCACAGCATTTGCACGTTTGAATCTTCCCCTCAAAG
Organism: uncultured Gammaproteobacteria bacterium; assembly: GCA_964513705.1. GTDB lineage: Bacteria > Patescibacteriota > Patescibacteriia > 2-12-FULL-60-25 > 2-12-FULL-60-25 > JAGOTP01. The sequence goes on along the minus strand of CAZENZ010000035.1, from coordinate 9,637 downwards.
TCTTTGGGACCGGACCAGAAGAAGCCAAGCTACGTCGTATCGCTGGACCAAAAACTGAATTCTTGGGTGCTGTTGATGAAAAAACTAAGTTTGGGCTCTATAAAAACTCCATCGGCTTCCTGTATCCACATGTCGAAGATTTCGGGATCACGGCTATCGAAGCAATGGCTGCCGGCAAACCCGTCATCGCCTATGGCAAAGGCGGCATCACAGAAACACTCATCGATGGGACCACTGGAAAGTTCTTCCACACACAATGCTGGGAGGCGATCGCGAACGCGATCCTACGATTCAAACCGGAAACCTACTCTCACGACAAAATTCGCACACACGCCGAACAGTTCTCGCAAGAACGCTTTGCTCAAGAAATCAAACAAACCATTTCCGAAGTCATGAAACAGCCGGTATGAACATTCTGTTTGATGCGCGACCGCTCACCATCCCTTCTCCGGGTGGCGTCACGCGTCTCACGCGTTCGTTATTGCACGCGCTGACGGAATCTCTCGCAGAAGAAACCTGTTTTTTTGGAACAACCGGCTGGCAAGAATTCCCTCTTGGAATCCCGGCGCTTCCAAACAGCCGACGAGCTCATCTCAAGCTCCCAAATAAAGTCGTGAGCAGACTCACTTCACTTGGAGTGCGTTCATTTGAACAGTTTTTTCCGAGTGCACAACCGGACGTACTCTTTCTCCCAAACAATGGCCATGTAGGATTTCCCAAGATTCCCTACGGACTTCTCGTGCACGATCTTTCATTCATCGTCGAACCAACCTGGTTTAATTGGCGTGGACAAATCTGGCACAAGATCGTCCATGCGAGACGCGTGATGACAGAGGCGACGCGGTTATTTGCGGTATCTGAATGGACGAAATTCGCGCTTACGCTTCATCTTGGAATTCCAGCACACAAAATCGATGTGTTAGCTATTCCACGACAGAGCGAGATGGCGAGACCAAAACCACTTCCAGCCACACTTCAAAACAAACACTACCTCCTATGTCTCGGCAGACAAGATCGTCGCAAGAACGCGAGCTGCGTGGTTGATGCCGTGAGGCGACTACATCAAAACCCCGCCTACCAAGATCTTCACCTGGTAATTGTAGGTGGCTATCACGAAGATGTATCTGATCCAAGATTTATTGTTCTGCCACGCGTGGAAGACTCTCTTCTTTCAGCACTTTACCAGCACGCCGCCGCTTTCTTGTATCCAAGTTGGTATGAGGGACTTGGCCTGCCTTTACATGAGGCAATGGCTTTTGGCACACCGAGCATTGCCGCATCAACAACCGCTCTGCCTGATACAGCGCCAGCAGGAACGCTCTTCGCTCCCCCGGCTAAACCCCACTTGTGGGCGCAGGCGATACAGGTGATACTTAAACGTACACACAAGAAAATACCCCAACCACTGCCCGGAAACTCTTCGACCGTTTCTTCTTGGATTGCGGCCATTCAACCCATTAGACAGTTTTTGCTGAACTACAAAAAATAAAGATTCGCTAGAGAACCTTGACCAAGGGATAATATTATATTTCAATGCCGTCGCAGAAGTCTCACACGACGTGAGACGATAGGAGGTTGAGATGGGTGGAAAAAGGTCGCAACGGTCGGGCCCTCAATATCTGAGCATCTTCCTCGTCGAGCAAGAAGGCGGCGAACCGAATATCGAGATCTCGTTCTCGAGACGGCCCCAGAGGCGCCTCTCCAAAGAAGACGTGGAGAGGAGCCGTCGACTCTTCGCTATGTCGCTCGAGAAGCTGACAGAGAATGATACCGATGGCAAGATCATGAAGATGCTCACGGTTCTGCAGGAGATCGACCGAGCCACCAGAACGAGTCGGTTCGACGACCCCCTGATGGAGGGCGCGCATCAATACGGCGAGCACTGCCTCCGGATCGGGATGGCGCTCGCCCTGCAACACCCCGATCTCGTGAGGAAGCTGGCCCACCCGCTGCCGCCCAGGAAGGAGAGGAGGAGATCCACGACCAAGAAGTGAGCGGCGTCGCGAGGAGCGACGATGCTCTCGCTACACACGCCCACCGGAGCCACCCACTCGCGCTTCGGTGGGCGGTTCCGTTTTAGAGAACTCGTTCTACAGACCTTAGTACATCACGTTCTTTTCTCCAGCGATCAATCGCTGTGCAACCTGTGCCATCTTTTGATGATATCCATCCCAATTTTCAGGAAAGGTGTCTCGCGTGACTTCAATCTGTGTTTTTTCACCATTGGCTTTGATCCCTTCCACTTCAAAACGATCCAACTCATTGGCGTGCAGTTTTAACAACGCATCAATTGAACACGCGCAGATGGCATGCACTTCCGCTTCTTGAAGTACGTAGGTCTCAAGCGCCGAATCATCAAACGTGTAATATAAACTCACCACGCTATTCCGTCTGCGGCCTTTTGTATCAAAACTTACGTTCAATCGACGGCCTAACGAATGAACTTGGTCAGCCGGATAGGTTCTTCCAAGCTCTTCTTGCACTTCACGTAAACCATCTAACAAGGTCTCACCGGCACTATAGTGACCGCCGGCTGACACATCGAGCTTGCCCGGCGCCCACGTCGATTTTGGGCTACGTTGTTGATAGACAATTGATGGAACGGGTGAACGTTGAATAATCCAAAAGTTAAACGTACCGACCCAATCACCAGCTTCGAATGCTTCATCGATCGGTTTCACGACACCCGATTTCTCAAAATTCGGTGGGATTAAAATATCAACGTGTTCCATATAGAAAGGGATAGTAATAGCAATGCGTCCGCCCCGGAAGGGATGTAGAGAGAACACATCGCCGGGTGCGGACGCGTTGAGCATCCTGTCTTGCGTTGTGCGTCACACCCTTGGTCGCGTTCGTCTGCGTCCTCACCCTGACGACACTTCGGCGTCAGTTCCGGTAGCCACCGAGTCCGCCGCCACCCGTACCATCCTCGTCCGTGCCCTGCTCTTCGTCGCTCGTGTCTGCTCTTGGGGCCGGGAACAGGCGATCTTCAGCACAGCACGGGATGCAGAGGTCGGGACCCTCCTCCATAGGAATCAGCACGAGATGCCGACCGCCCTCCGTACCAACCAGATGGCTGAGAGCCGAAGCGATCGCAGGAAACCGTGCGATCAGATCTGCTGCCGAACCCATCTCGCAGCAGGAGGCGAAGTAGGTTGGACCGCAGTTGTAACGCTTCGTACCTTCGTATACCTCCGGCGGTCCCCCTTGCGCCTCGACGACATACATGTCCTTCCGATCGGCGAAGTAGAGGGCGACCGCGCCATCCAGATCGACGTCCTCCTCACGCCTGCCATCGACCAGCTCCCCCACGAAGGGCTTGAGTCTGTTGTCGTTGTCGAGGCAGAGACGGACCACGCGACGCGTGATCTCCCAGGTCACCTCGACCACCTGCGCCCCACCACCCGAATCACTCTGCTCACTATCCTTCGCCATGAGCACCTCACTCACTTCACGTTTGAGCCCCTAGTGACTCGCCAACGTTTTGTGCGTGTTTAGCCTGTTCTTCACTCCCTCTTTTGTCAATATTTCTTTACATATAGCCAAAAAACCAGGCAAAAGGATTGACAAAATAATAAAATAGTGTATACTACCTGGTTCATTTTACGCTGCCAGCACCGTAGCTGGGCAGCATTTTCACATCTCGAAGATACAGAGCAGTACGAAGTCGCGACCAAAACGAGGCGTATTTCTCTATGTCTTTGCCTATCTTCACCCGTTTGATGACCAGCATTCGTACCCTGCGACGTATTCACGTCGTGGCGATCGTTGTATTGGTCGTGGGAGCTGTCTTCATGACACCTCTCTTTGCGAACCAATCTGGTTGGACCTGGAAAGATCTTTCCGGGCTTTTGCCATACCGCGATGGCGCGAGTATTGATCTGCTCTCCGCCAATGGTGGGAGCTGGCTCGTGTCTGATCACACACGTTTGCTTCGCGTAAGCGGTGACAACGTGAGTGATCTGACCGCCGCAGCCCGCGCTCGTGGTTTCACCACGATCTCAACCATCGCTTCTGACAACCAACGTTGGTTGGTGGCCGGCCGTGCCATTGATTCAGCTTCGCCACGCGTCTTCATGACCGACGGAACGAACTGGACAGATGCTTCAAACATCTTCTCCCAGGCACGTGCGAACATGGAAGCAGTCGGCTATAACGGCACCTGGTATGGTCGCTCGTTTTCGACGCCAACACAGTATGAACCATCACGTTGGATCGCCTTCCGCTTCAATCCAACCACTCTTGAGAAAACAGAATTCCCAATCATGTCAGGTCTGCACAACATGGCTCCTGGCTGTATGCGTGAAGTCACAGGCGTACGCGTCTGTCTTGGTGAAACAAAAATCGTCCGTGCCGGTGGTAACTGGTACGTCATTGGTGGAAACGCCGAGGTCGTGAATGATCAGGGTCGCACCACGCAATTTGCGAAGGGCGCCATTTGGTCATTGAACGGTACTTCCCTTACGAACATGCAGAACGTGCCAGGCTTCCGCTTTGTGAGCGGCGTCTGGCAAGGCAACAACCAAGTCTTGATCGCAACGAGCGATGCGGTGAGTAACCCATTCGCGGCGGATCACTACTGGATGTTTGATGGCGTCAATTTCCGTGACGTCTCGAACGAAGCCTTGAAAGTCGGTCTTCTCTCGAACGACGCACGTGAAGTGCGTGCAGCCCACGCTGGCGACACGTGGCTCATCACCTTCGGCAAGAATCTCATCCGTTTCGACGGCGAGAACATGTCGGACGAGGGCAAAACGCGTGATTACTTCACAGCAGTGAGTTCGAATGGTCAGGGCGTGTATCTCCTCGGAGGTGCTGTTTCTTCTATGGATCAGGCCTTCGCCACACAACCTCTCACAGCCAAGCTCGTCGAGGTTCGTGAAGATGCCAATAACCCACGTGAGATTCCAAGCGGTCTGATCTCACGTGTGCGCGGTCCAAGCATCAAAGTCGTGGCCATTCCACAAAGTAACTCCGTTGGTGATGGCAAGGTCTACACGATTCGTGTGACCGCGCAGGATGCCGATGGTGTGGCTAACACTTCGATTCTCGTGAGTGGTGCCAAGATCAAAACCTGTAACAGCAAGGTCTGTGAATATACGCAGACGTACTACACAAACGGTCAGTCAACGCGCACGATTGAACTCATGGGAAGCGCGACAGACAACCAAGGCTATACTAATACCAGCAAACCTGTGATGCTCGTCATCGACACGACCTCCAAGGCCAGTGCCGCCAACGACAAACTTGGTCAAACGGACGCGATCGGCCAAACGATCACGATGCCAAACAACCGCACCTGGAATCAGGATGCGAACTCCGGTCTCGCTTGGATGGTCTGGCGTCAGCCAGAGCAGTCGTTGCTCAAGGACAACGAGCAGACGACGATTGTCTTCGCTGCTCAACGCTCCGCAGGCTTGGGTCGCATCAACATCCACGTGAACGGGGAAACTGCCCGCTCGTGTGACTTCACAAGTCAGACCGACATTCGCGTCTGTACCGTGAGTCTCACCGGTAGCGATTACCCATCCGGCACAGAGATCTTCGTGAACGCGCAAATCTTCAACGCGCAGAACGTCGAAAACCAGTCTGTCTGGACCGATGGGGTGCGTGTGAAGCGCGCCACCGGCAACGTAGCTGCTCCGACCCCAGGTCAGACGGTTCAGTTCGCCGCGAATCCACGTCCGGTTTTCGTGACCACACTCACGACCGACTTGGCCACGCCAAGCGTGCGCCGCGGTGACACGTTCACGGTCAAAACCAAGAGCCAAAACACGGGGCTCGGTATCCACCACATCGACATCTATCAAAACGACAAGCTCATTCATACCTGTTCTCCAGGCTCAGTAGTGAGCGTCGTGAACTGTGATGTGAAAATCGACACCACCAAGATGGCTGCCGGCAACACGATGAGCTTCGTGGCTCGCGCGAGCGACACCAAACTGAACGTCTTGTGGAGCAACACGCGCGCTGTCACGGTGCAGGACGTTGTCACCCAGCCTCAGCCACTCAACGCCAAAGACCCCATCAAGGTCTGGAACTGGATGAATCCAGAAATCTCCGACATGTATAACTGGGAAACTACCTACAGCGTCGGCGCCTGGTCACAAAATGGCATTGAGCGCATCGAAATGATCGTTGACGGACAAGTACGTCGCACCTGTTCCTTCGGTCTTGCGACCGGGAACCGCGAGTGTGATGTCGTCCTCTCGACCGATGACTATGCCGATGGTCACAGCTTATCAGTGAACGCTCGTGTCACAGACGGCAAGGGCAATAAAGCCTGGTCGGATGTGCGCTCGGTCATCATCTACCGCGTGTGGCAGGATGATCGTGCTGGCTTCACTCCAGACTTCGCCACTATCACCACAAATGATGCCACCGGATACAATCTCGGCGAACGCATCACGTTCAAAGCCAAAGGTTGGGCGCTCAACGGTGTTGATCGCGTCCAGATCTACTTGAACGGCGTGATGGTTGCGAACTGTCCAAGCGCCGTCTGTGAATTCACCTCTGCCCCTATCACGACCGATCAAATTGAATACCAGGCACGCTCGATCGACATCCTCGGTCGCTCGTCTTGGACCGGCGTGATTGGCATGAGTAAGCGCTAAACAAAAACGATTCCAACGTCACACCGACGCGAATCCAAAAACGACCGAGAGCCTTGTGCTCCCGGTCGTTTTTCGTTAGCTTTCCCCTGGAGGTAAGACATGTCGAAGCGCTCTGAAGATCACCCACCCTTCGAAAGAACTGATGGAGATACGATCATCACCGCGCCTGGTCTCTTCCTGGCCGGTGCAAGCTCCTGCCCACATCCAGAGAATGGTCTCTGGATCGGCGGCAGAGATGCCTGGTCGTACAATACAGCCGGACGACTCGTGACCAGATACCCTGCCGGATGGGTGCTCCTCGGTAAATTCACAGGTCCATACCAGCTCACCTGGTTCGACCGTGAGTTCAATCGGCAAGTCACCAATCTCCAGTCGATCAGAAACTGGCTGATGAGTCAGGCTGAAGTAGTGAACGCCTTCGGACGAACACATGATGCCTGTACCCACATCGCCCTGACCCAGGTAAATCTGGCCCTGTGGTTCGTCACAGAGAAAGGAAGAGGTGAAATCGAAAACTTTCCTCTCGTTGGTTTCGACGAACACGAAACCGAGTAACTCGTACCCGCCCCGCAGGGGCCCCTTCTGCGGCCCCGTCTTGGAACGATCTTCATCCACAAGATCCTTCCAAGACGCGGTATCTTGGAACCATCAAACGCGCTATACTCCTTGCCATATGACTCGCAAACAGCTCTTTTCAGGCATCTGTGGCCTCGTCGTCACCGTCGCCACCCTCCTCCCTTCGATAACTCAAGCTGCGACCGCACAACCCGGCTCGTTGATTAAAGGCTCAGGTGACGCCGTGTACTGGTATGCAACTAATGGTCGTCGCTACGTGTTTCCAAACGATAAAACGTTCTATACCTGGTTCACGCCCTTCACGTTCTACAGTGTTCAACGCATTCCGGACGCGGAACTCGCCTCTATTCTTATTGGCGGAAACGTCACCTATCGCCCTGGCGCTCGTATGATCAAGCTCAGCACCGATCCTCGTGTCTATGCGGTCGATAACTTTGGAACAGCGCGACCGATCAACTCAGAAGAAGTAGCACAGGCTCTCTACGGAAGCCGATGGCGTACGCTGATCGATGACGTACCAGATGCCTTCTTTGTGAACTACTCACTTGGCGCCCCCATTCTGTCCCCTGCAGACTTCCGCCCAAGCACAGCCCTCACTCCAAACAACGACATTCGCTAAACAACTTGGTCTCACAAAGAAATGCTCCGTATTCACGGAGCATTTCTTTATCCATCGAACGCCAGCTAAAATCTTTTGCCGACTATTGCCCCAACATATCCCCAATCGTCAACTTTAGCTCTTCATCCAACGCCTCGACTGGAATGGCCTCTCCATCAAAATAAATACGATGCTCGTAGTCGCGGATCTTTTTTTCAAGTTCTTTCCGTTGACTCGCACTCGCTGCAAACTGTCGAAGTTTCTGTAACCGTTGGTAGAGCCCTTCGAATTCTTTTTTTGCTTCGATCTCATGCACGTCCAATCCCTCTACCTGATGATGCCAAAGGTCAGCCCAAATTTCGGGACGTACTAGCTCAACCTCAGATCGCTCTTCCCCTTGTAGAGCCATATGACTTTCCGGATGGCTCAGAAGTTCTGACACATTGTTCACATTCGTACGATCTCGAAAACGACGCAACAGATACGCCGTCGTTGGACGGGTTACATCAAGCATCGCCTCCCATTCGGCAACCGCCCCATCCCGCGCCACAAATCGCTCCACGGCTCGCCGTGCTGGACAACTCAACACCGCTTGACGCTTAGCCTGCTCCAGAAGTTCATCTTGCGAGACAAGCGCTTCATCACGACTGCGCTGAAGAAAGGTCAGCGCCTCTTCTTGCTGTTCTTTTGGAAGATACTCAAGAATTCCGTCGAGAAAATCGATCAATGATAAACGATCTTCTAGATTCACAAATGACATACAGATACAGCCACATAGTACCACACGCTTGCACCACTCTTCTTGTTCAACACCAAAAAATAGTCTATCGTCCTTACGCTCTTCTCCATTCTCAAACAACAGCACCACCCTTTCAGGAGGCGTTCATCATGTCCGATTCACACCGGTTGCCTGCGCTCTTCTCGGGCAGCCTCGGCTTCGTGCTCGAGTTCACTCCCACCGGGGTCACAGCGATCCGTGCGCAGAGCGCGCGCGAGCTCGTGGCTGGCATGAAGCCACTGCTTACGGAACACACACCGCACTGCACCCTCTCGCACGCCAAAGTACGCAACGCACCGCGCGAAGCTCTGGTGGCAGGACTGGCTGCCGTGCGCGAAGGCATCGCGGGGCTGTCGTTCGCGAGCAATCGCTTCACGCTCATCGGTGGCCGATTCCAGGTAATCCAGGCGGAGGTACCTCGCATAGAGCTTCAGTTCGCCGCTCTACGAGCGGCGTTCGTTCTGCGCCCGTGGCTCGATCGGAGCGCAGTAGCTGCCGCGGTCAACGAAGGGCTGAGCCTGAGCTCCGGTCAACGCTGGTGCCTCGACACGTTCGGTCATCCGCTCAGCGTGCCGGATGTAGAGAACGGCCAATTCAACCGAGCACTCCATGTGAGTATCGGCTACTGGCCAGGAGAAGAGACCATCACCTACGAGCCGAGGCGGCACGCGATCTACTGCCAGATCGCGAACGTGCGCCTCGCCAAGATGGGTCCACTCGGCGTCGTCGAATATCTCTTCGACGACTGATCGAACTCACAGCATCCGTGCCCCTCAAAGGAGGAAGGGGCACGGATTCGTCTTTTATAACGCACCTCTTGCATCCTCATGAGAGAATATCAGAGCTGCGTCGGTGGTCGGGTCACCGCGAGAGTTGGTGGGAAGAAGCGCGAGACAACGCGCGGCCACACCCGACGTGGAAGATCAGTCATCGAAATCCGCCCACAGAACTCGTTCGAGATCTTCTTGGAAGGCATCGATGGTTTGGTGTCGATCGGTCATTTTAGGCGCCGTCGATCGCTCGAGGAGCTCTGCAAGCCCTTTCGGATGATACGAATGAGACAAGGGTCGT
>CAZENZ010000034.1:0-13409 GCA_964513705.1 uncultured Gammaproteobacteria bacterium | reverse complement strand
GCGGCGCCTGGGGGTACAGCCCCGTGGCGTTCCCCGGGAGCCAGTACTACGCCGGGGGGCGCTACAACGGCGTCAACGTCCAGCAGGGCTGGTACAACGGCTCGGCACCGATCTTCCAGCCCCAGGCTGTCATGGGTCAGTACGGCCAGGTCATCGTGCAGCCCGGGGTCGGCGTTCAGCAGCCCGGCTGGGGCGGCGGTGTCGGGGTCATGAACCCCGGCATGGCCACCGGTGGTGGCACTGGCTTCGTCGCCTACAACGGCGGCCAGCAGACCATCACGTCGGGTCCCACCCTGTTCCTGCAGGGTGGGCGCATCGTCTCGCGCTCGTCCTGCGACCAGGCTGGCTGCGAGATGGTGCTTCCCGGCTCGCCGGGCCCCCAGATCGTGCCGCCCCAGGGCACCTACCCGGGGGTCGGGTCGGTCAATGCGGTCCAGTACGGACCGCAAGGTTGGACCTCGGGGTTCATCCCCCGACAGAACTGAACACGCCTTCTTCGTCTCGCGTCTCGAGACGTACGCGCTCGCATCCGCCGGCCCATCAGGGTCGGACCTACGGAAGCGAGCGCGTCGTCGTTTGCTCGACTTATTGCACCGACCACTCGTTCACACCTTCGGTGCTCACTTGGGTCCGTGCAATGCCTCCGCCTTGCTTGTATGACTCGCAACTTTGCAACCCACGGCGCTTCCCGCTACTCTAGGGAAGCTTATGCGTTATTCCCACTTATTTTCGAAAACTCAAAAAAATGTCTCTCAAGACAATGAGTCGATCAATGCACGCTTGCTGACACAGGCGGGTTTCGTCGATCAAGAAATGGCTGGTGTCTATACCTGGTTGCCGCTAGGTTTACGAACCCTTCGTAAGGTGGAGCAGATCGTGCGTGAAGAAATGGATGCCCTCGGTGCCCAGGAGATTTTCATGCCATCTTTGCAGCCAAAAGAATATTGGGAAACAACGAATCGTTGGGAAGGTGTTGATGTGCTTTTCAAACTCAAGTCACAGACCGAAAAGGATTACGCGCTCGGTTGTACCCATGAAGAAGTCGTGACGCCGCTTGCGCAAAAGTTTGTGCGCTCTTACAAAGAGCTGCCGTTTGCGACGTATCAGATCAATACAAAGTTCCGTGATGAATTGCGTGCCAAATCCGGTGTTCTGCGCGGTCGTGAGTTTCGTATGAAGGATATGTACAGTTTTCATACGACTCAAGAGAGCCTTACGGAATTCTACAATCGTGCTTTGCAAGCCTATGTGAAGGCGTATCTTCGCTGTGGTTTGAAAGTAAAGGTCGTGCAGGCGAGTGGAGGGGTGTTTACCGAAAACATGTCACATGAGTTCCAAGCGCTTACAGATGCGGGGGAAGATGTACTCATCGCCTGTGAAAAATGTGAATTTGGACAGAATACAGAAGTTGCGACGCATAAAGTAGGGGATGCGTGTCCAAAATGTGGTGGTTTACTCGCTCAGATGAAGGGCGTTGAAGTTGGGAATATCTTTGATCTTGGTACGAAGTACACAGATGCCTTTGGGTATAATTTTGCCAATGACAAAGGCGAGCAGCAGCGCGTGTTGATGGGCTGTTATGGAATTGGAACGAGTCGTCTGGTTGGAGCGATTGTTGAGAGCTATCACGATGACAAAGGGATTGTGTGGCCGAAGTCTGTTGCGCCGTTTCATGTCTCGCTTGTATCGCTTCGTTCAAAGGATGAGGCTGTGCAGAAAGAGATCGATCAAACCGCACAAGATTTGTACACCAAACTTACGGCTGCTGGCGTCGAAGTGCTTTGGGATGATCGTGCTGATGTTTCACCGGGTGAAAAGTTCGCGAACGCGGATCTCATTGGTTTGCCACTACGTCTCGTTGTCTCAGAGCGCATGTTGAAAGAAGGCGCCGTCGAATGGAAAGAGCGTACTGTGGCTGAAGCACAGATGGTGGCGATGGGTGAGGTTGTGACCCGTGTGCAGGAATTCCTTACATAAGTGCTACACGCGTTATTTCTTGAATGTAACAAAAGAGAGCCGATAGGCTCTCTTTTGTTTGTCTATGCGTAGAGACTAGGCGGCGGTGTTTTGCGCAACTCCCTTGAGCGCGTCCTTCAATCCTTTGCCAGCCTTGAATTTAGGAACCGTGACGGCTGGGATCTGAATCTTCTCCTGTGGAGACTGTGGATTTACACCGGTGCGTGGTTTGCGAGTCTTCGAGAGGAAGGCGCCGAATCCAGCGATCGTGACCTCACCACCCGACTTCAAGGTCATGGTGACAATATCGACGAAGGCCTCGAGCATGTCCTCGGCCTGCTTTTTTGTGACACCGACCTTTTCTGAAATGCGATGGGCAAGCTCATTCTTATTGACCTTGAGTGAGTCCATAGTGATATGACGACATGTGTGAAAGAGTTAGACTGATCAATGGTACCATTTTTGGCTGAAACAAGGCAATATCTTGGTATCGACTATGGCTTAACACTCGCCGCCATGCGCAAGAGGTCGCTCGAGACCGTACCCTGACCACCTGCTTTTTCGATAAGGATAAGCACATAGCCACCCGGAAGATTCACGGCTACGCGATTATAGCGTAGGATATACCCTCCCGAATTGTCTGTAGCGGTTGGAATGATAGCAGCCGATTTACCATTGAGCTGCATGAAAATGGTTGGAAGATTCGTGTCATCTGAGACCCCTGACTTTATTTCTCGTCGAAGCGCGTTGTCTAGCGATTGAACGCTGCCCTTTTCTAAACGTAGAGTGATGGAGCGATCGATCTCACAAACGGCATCTTGAACGCCGACATTGAAAAATCCTACCTGACCTACGCGCACCTCTTTGTCATTGATGATCGTGTACGGTCTAAGGAGCTTCCCATCAATTGCCCAGGTTGAGCGATAAGGGAGAGTCATGCTGATCGTTTTCTTCCCAAACTGAATCGGATACCGATTAAACAAGCCATACACTCCCTCTGCTTGAATTGCTAAGCTTCTTTTCCAAACGAGCCAGTCGGGTGGAGTCTGCTCTGAGTTTTCACCGGACAGAAAGTGCTCACACTGGTTTGAGTAGTTTGTCTGTAGATCACTGTTCAATCGGGTTAGATCGTTCGCGCTCAGCCATTGGGTGGGCTGTGTTTGCGCATAGGAAATGAAGGGCGTGCTTAAAGACAGGATTGTGGCAGAAAGAGCAATGAAATATTTCATATGGGAACGAGTATACCCCGCTCATGTCGTATGCGTCTATCGAGCGTATTCAATGACGCGGGTTTCGCGGATCAAGGTCACGCGGACTTCGCCTGGGTGTTTGAGTTCGGCTTCGATCGTGGTAGCGATACGTTTCGCGAGGTCGTAGGCGGCCAGATCATCAATCTGCTGGGGGTTTACGAAGACACGAATCTCACGGCCGGCCTGAATGGCATAGGCCTTTTCGACGCCTTCAAAACGCGTGGCAGCATTCTCGAGGTCTTCGAGGCGTTTCACGTAGAGTTCGAGGTTGTCTTTACGGGCACCTGGGCGAGCGCCAGAGATGGCGTCGGCTGCTTTCACGATGATGGCTTCGAGGGTCTTTGGTTTGTCTTCGTGGTGACCAATGGATTGGTAGCAGATTTCTTCTGGGAAGCCGAATTTATTCAAGATGCGGTAGCCAAGTTCCGGGTGAGAGCCTTGCATATCATGGTCGACGGCCTTGCAGATGTCGTGCAAGAGACCACCCTTTTTACAGACCATGACGTCGGCGCCAAGCTCTTCAGCGAGAATGGCTGACAAGTTGGCAACTTCCATCGAGTGCATGAGGGCGTTTTGGCCATAACTCGTTCGATATCGCATGCGACCCAAGATTTGGATGAGCTTTGCGTCGATGCCCGCCATTGGAATACCGAGTTCAAAGAGGGCATTTTCACCCGCCTTACGAATATCGACGGCAAGGTCGCGTTTCGCTTCGTCAATCGTTTCCTCGATACGACTTGGCTGAATGCGACCATCAACAATAAGTTTTTCAAGCGCGCGCTTGGCGATTTGGCGACGAATTGGAGAGAAGCCGGAGATCGTCACCATTCCTGGTGTATCGTCGACAATGAATTCACAGCCGGTAAGCAATTCAAGAGCCTTAATGTTGCGACCTTCACGACCGATAATACGGCCTTTCATTTCATCGTTGGGGAGTTCAACATGACTGGTTGTGGTCTCGGCAACATGGCTCGAAGCCTGACGCTGAATCGAAAGCGCGAGCAAATTCTTTGCCTTCTTATCAACCTCATCGGAGGTCATTTCTTCCACCTTGCGCAGGCGACTGAGCAAGATCTCTTGCTGTTCCTCTTCGACACGCTTGAGAAGCTGTTCGAGTGCCGCTTCACGACTGAGGCCGGCAGTCTTTTCAAGGATTTCCGATGCTTGTACGCGGAGCGCTTCTACCTCTTTGCGCGTTTCTTCCATCTGAAGCTTTGTTTTCTCGGTTTCTTGCTTTGATGTTTCAAGTTCAAGCAAGCGTTTGCTAAACACTTCTTCACGCTCAATGAGCCCCGCCTGTTCTTTCTTCAGATCTTCGAGTGCACGCTTTTCCTCAAGACGAGCATCCTCCAAAATTTTGATGGCTTTTTCTTTCGCACGTTGCAATACATCTTGTTCCTTTGCTTCCGCTTGTTTTACGCGGTCATTCGCATCTGACAGCTCTTTTTCGCGCTGCCGCTCGGCTTGTTTGCGAGCGAGTATAATACCGACTGCTGCGCCAATACCTGCACCGACAATCACGCTTAATAAGGGGTAGAGAATCTTCCAGGGCATACTTCCAGTCCCCATCAGGGGGCAATCGATTGTAATAAATCATTAACAAATCTTCACTGAACCGGTGTCACGAAGATAGCATAATAGCCGAATTTTGTGAAGATTGAGCCTTTTTCTTTGGGTTGAATCCTAGCGGATCCAAACCGTTTTGATGTTCATGAACTCGTAAAGACCCCACGAGGACAGTTCGCGACCATAGCCAGACACACCTGTGCCGCCAAATGGAAGGCGTGGATCTGATTTCACCATGCCGTTCACAAAGACACAGCCAGCATGGATCCGTGGAGCGAGCTGTTTGGCGAGTTGACTGTCAGAAGTCCAAAGTGAGGAGCCAAGGCCAAAACGATTGTCATTCGCAATACGAATCGCGTCTTCTGCGTCTTTCGCGCGAATCACAATCGCGACAGGGCCAAAGAGCTCTTGTTCATAGGCGGGCATGCCAGGCTGAACATCAGCCAAGATCGTGGGGGCGTAGAAATAGCCTTTGGAGCCAATACGTGTGCCACCCGTGAGGAGTTTTGCACCTTTTACGACGGAGTCGGTGACTTGTTGTTCGATTTCTTTGAGCCCCGCTTCGTTCGCGAGTGGTCCGATGGTCGTGGCTGGATCGAGTGGATCACCCACGATAGACGCTTCGACACGCTGTTTAAATGCTTCGATGAATTGATCGTAGATTGCCTCGACGAGAATAAAGCGTTTGGCGGCGATACAGCTCTGCCCGTTGTTTTGGAGACGGGCTTTGGCGGCGACTTCAGCGGCGTATGAAATGTCGGCGTCAGCGAGAACGATAAATGGATCGCTGCCACCAAGTTCGAGTACCGTTTTTTTGATAAGTGATCCGGCGAGTGCGGCGACTTTGCTGCCGGCGGGTTCGCTTCCAGTGAGTGCGACGCCTTGTACCGCCGGGTGACGAATGACTTGTTCAACTTTGGCTGAGCCAATCGGGAGGTTCTGGAAAGCGCCTACAGGAAAACCAGCTTCGACAAAAAGTTTTTCAAAGGCAGCGGCGCATTGTGGAACGTTCGAGGCGTGTTTCAAAACACCTACATTTCCAGCGGCAAGCGCTGGTCCGGCAAAGCGCATCACCTGCCAATACGGGAAGTTCCAAGGCATGACCGCGAGCAGGACGCCGATCGGATCGAAGCGTACGAAGCTTTCTGAGGCGTCGCTCGTGACGTTTTGTGCAGCGAGAATGGTCGCCGCTTGATCGACGTAGTAGTCGCAAGCGAGACTGCATTTTTCGACCTCAGCAATTGCTTGTGTGATCGGTTTTCCCATCTCAAGGCTCGCGAGTTTCCCAAGCTCGGCCGAGTGTTCACGGAACAGTACGGACAGACGTTTCAAGGGCGCTAAACGCTCATCAAGCGGTGTGACGCTCCATGTCTTGAAGGTCGCTTCTGCTAACGTGAGTTTTTGAGCAAGTTCTGCATCCGTGAGCTCTGCGAATTCGCCAAAGACTTCTTCGGTAGCGGGATTCGTTGAGATAAGTGGCATAGGATTAACAGACAATCGTCTTCAGTTCTTTGTTCAGCACACGGTCATTCTCGCGGTAATCTACCGGCAGTTCAATCAGGTGGACGCCGGGCGTGGCGAGTGCGCTCGAGAGCAGGGCGGGAACCTCTTCGGTGGTTGTTGCGCGTACGCCGTGAGCACCGTAGGCCTCTGCGTATTTCACAAAGTCTGGATTTTGGAAGTTGAGCCCGAAGTCCGGAAGATTCATGCCGTTCTGTTTCCATTGGATCATGCCATACCCATTGTCGTTCAACAGGAGGATCACGACGTGTAATCCAAGGCGTACGGCCGTTTCAAGTTCTTGCGAATTCATCATGAAGCCGCCGTCGCCACACACGGCAAGAACCTTGCGTTCTGGGTAGAGCATCGCTGCCGCCATAGCTGAAGGAAGCCCAGCTCCCATCGTGGCGAGCGCATTGTCTAATAATAAAGTATTTGGTGCATGTGCCTGGTAGTGACGAGCGAACCATAGTTTATACATTCCGTTATCAAGGCAGACGATTCCGTCGGATGGCACGGCTTCACGCACTATGCGTACAAAACGCTGAGGCTTCACCGGGAAGGCGTTGTCCTGGTCGTGTTCGGCGATGTGGGCGAGCAGGTGTTCACGTGCACGCAGAAATACGGAAAAGTCCCAATGTGTTTGAGGCTTGAGACGTTCTTTCACCTGCCAAATGGCGTTTCCGATGTCGCCAATCACTTCAAGCTGAGGGAAATAAATTTGATCCACCTTCGCCGAACAAAAGTTGATGTGGATCACCTGTTGGCCACCGCGTTTCATGATAAACGGTGGTTTTTCGACGACGTCATGTCCGATATTGATGATGAGATCAGCAGCCTCGACGGCGCAGTGGACGTAATCACCGGACGACAGCGCGGCTGTTCCGATAAACAAAGGATGACGTTCGTCGACGACGCCTTTTCCCATTTGCGTGTTGAAGAAGGGGATACCGGTCGCATCAATAAACTCGCGTAACATTTTGGCGGTGATCTTGCGATTCGCTCCCGCACCGATGAGAAGAAGCGGTCGTTTGGCGGCTTCAATCATGCGTACCGCCTCGGTGATGGCCTTGTCTTCCGCGATTGGGCGGCGTACGCGCTTTACTTCAAAGGGTTGAGCATCTGTTTCATCCGCCGCTACGTCTTCTGGGAGCTCTAGATGAACCGCTCCTGGACGCTCCTCCTCCGCTTGTCGAAATGCTTCACGTACAGATGCAGGGACGGAATCGCCATTGATTAACTGTTTTGAAAGTTTTGTGACCGGACGCATCATGTCGATCGTATTTACGATTTGGAAGGCTCCCTGTTTGCTTTTACGAATCGGTTTTTGTCCGGTGATCATGAGCATCGGCATGGCGCCGAGCTGAGCATAGGCAGCCGCCGTGACGAAGTTGGTTGCGCCCGGGCCAAGGGTTGAAAGGGCGACGCCAGTTTTTCCGGTGAGACGGCCAAGCGTGGCCGCCATAAATCCGGCAGACTGTTCATGGCGTGTCGTGATGAATTTGATCGACGAGGTACGAACCGCCTCAAGAAAATGCAGGTTTTCTTCACCAGGTACTCCAAAGATATATTCGACGCCTTCGGTTTCAAGTGAACGGACGAAAGATGCAGCAGCATTCATAGTATTTGCAGTATTATTGATCGGCGAAACGAAGACAATGATGGTAAGATAGACGTCTCTATGAAGTCTTCTATCGCGCAACGTCGGTTCATGGTGTGCGTGTTGTTTTTGCTGGGATGTGTTACATCTTTTTTCCTTGGAGTTCATGTGCAGAGACGTCTCGATCGCATGAGTCCTCCGCTCGTTGTTGAAAGAACGGTTGTACAGTCAGAAGAAGAGCAGGCAAAAGAAGCGGTCGTAAGTTTTCTGATGGCTTTGTACCGCAAAGACTACGCACCTGCGGCAAATCTCTATCAGGGCAGCTATGAACAGTTGCACGATTGGAATCCACTCGTTCCGGCTACCGACAGAATCAACCTCCTCAAGGCTGGTTGTGAACGGAACGGGTTGGTGTGTTATGAGCCTCGCAACATTGTTTTCGCTTCACGTCCAAATGAAAACACCTTCAATTTCAATGTCTGGTTAAGCAATCCAGATAAGGTTACTGAATTCAAGCATAAGAACGGTCAGTCGATGTTTGTGTTTACTGCCAAGAAAGTCGCACCTAACAAATTCGTCGTAGAAACGTTGCCGCCGTACACTGAATGACGTTAATTCAAGGAGATCGCGTCTTTGATGTCGTACGTTCCGATCATGGTACGTCGGAGTTCTTTGGCGTATCCGCCCACACCAAGCGCTTGCCCGAGATCATCCGCAAGTGAACGGATATAGGTTCCAGACGAGCAATGGACGGCTAAGCGCAATAGGGGCCACGTATAGGAAATAATTTTGAGCGAAAAAATCGTCACCTGTTTGGTGGGACGTAGTTCTTCGGTTGCCTGGCCAGCGCGAGCGAGCTTGTAGAGAGGCGTGCCGTGTAACTTTTTTGCAGAATACAGAGGCGCCTTTTGCTCAAATGTTCCTGTGAATGGAACAAGAGCTTGCTGAATAGCCTCGAGCGTGGGAGGCGCCGCTCCTTCAGGGATCGTTTCCGTTACTTTCCCTTCTGTATCAAACGTATCGGTGCGTTTACCGAGCTCAATCGTGACTTCGTATTTCTTATCGAGTCCAACAAGGGCAGTGAGTTGTTTCGTTCCTTTGTTCACGCCCAAGATCAGCAATCCAGAGGCGAAAGGGTCGAGCGTCCCCGCATGTCAAACGGCGCGCGTAGCATAGACACGACGCGCGCGGTTGACGACATCGTGTGATGTACAGCCAACGGGTTTATCAACGAGAACGAGGCCGTCCATGGGAATGGGGGATCAGGTGCCTTGGCGACGCAGCACGATGCCGATTGTTTTCAGGAGAATCGCGGCGTCAAGGATAAATGAACGATGTTTAATATAATACAAATCGTATTGAAGTTTTATAAGATTATCATCAAGACTGGCCGTGGGAGTAAGCCAGACGACCTGCGCCCAACCGGTTAGGCCAGGACGGGTGAGATGGCGTAGAGCGTAGTACGGCATCTTGGCAAGCAGGGGCTTAACGAACTCAGGCCGTTCCGGTCGAGGACCGACAAACGACAGATCGCCACGCAACACATTCCAAATTTGTGGCAGTTCGTCTAAGCGAAGTTGGCGGAGCAGACGACCAATTTTCGTCACACGTGGATCGGACTTCGTGTTGGCGGTGAATTGTGGGCCACTGGCTTCTGCGTCTGTGCGCATGGTACGTAATTTAAGAATGCGAATGGGTTTGCCTTGGAAGCCTACACGTTCCTGGGTGTAGAAGATGGGTCCAGGTGAACTCAAGCGAATAGCCAAGGCTAAAAACGGCAAGAGAGCCAACGTAACCAGGCCAAACGGAACGGCTAACAAAATGTCGATGTAACGCTTCACGGTCTCATACCAATCTTTTTCGCCTTCGCGGATGTGTGTCAGAAACCAGCGGTCGGTGACGTAGCGAAGCGGAATGCGTCCAGTCGTGAGCTCTTCAATTTCAGCGCGATCGATGAGCGTTACTGAGTTGAGTACGAGGCTATACAGTAAACGATCAATGCCTACGGTCTTCTCCTGAGGTTGGCCCAAGACAACCGTTGTAATTTGGTGCTCCTTTAAAAGGCGGTCCACCTGTTCAGCCATAAGGGTATCGTCTTCTTCTGGTTTGGGGAAAAACTGAGCAACCAGCTTAAAGCCGAGCGAACTGTGTTCGAGTAAGCGCTGAACTTCTTCTGACTCACTTTCTGGACCAATGAACAACACGCGTCCGGTTGTGAGACGGCGATCAACCAGCTGTAAGAAACACAGGCGCCAGGCATAGCCCAGCAATAACCCGAGGGTGAAGATCAAGAATAGGTTGGTGCGAGGTGCGATTCCAAAGCCGGGAATCAAGTAGAAGAAGGCTAGTCCAACTAACAGGTTTCCGATCATGCCTTCCGCAAACGAGCGGAAAATGCGAAGTGGGTTACGTAGTAGTGTGAGGTTGTATAGTCCAGCGGCATATAGCCCGGCCATCCAGAGTAAAAAAACGATACTGAAGGGCACGAGATGGATATTCAGATCCCCTTCACGAATGGCTCCATAGCGTCCAGCCAGGGCAAAGACTAATGATAATTCGAAGACAATAAAGTCTCCGATCATGAGCAGGGTTCGTTTGGCGTGTTGGTGGCGTTTTCGCATAGACGGGCCGATGGCCTGTTTGTTGGGAATACTGTACGCTTTCTCGGAAAACGTTGTCTATACTATGTCCTTTGCGCGCCTACGTCGGGTTTCGACTGTTTTTTCGCTCATTTTAGGGATTTTATCCGCTTTTCCAGCGCAGGCGGCGACCTTTGTGATTCCGGATGCAACGCATCCATATTGGAAGCGTCAGTGGTATATGCGCCAAATTCAGGCTCCGGAGGCATGGTTGGCTCTCCCTACCCAGCAAAAGGAGGTGGTTGTGGCGGTGATTGATGCCGGAGTGGATATTACGCACCCGGATCTCCAGGCGGCGATCTGGACCAATCCAGGGGAAATTCCTGATAACAAACTCGATGATGATCAGAACGGGTTTGTGGACGACGTACATGGTTGGAACTTTGTGACGAATTCGGGTGATGTTCGGCCGCAAGAGATCAAAGATCAGTTAGAAGAGGCCTGGAGTCACGGAACATTTGTTGCGTCGCTGATCGGGGCGCGTGCCGCGGATCATGTTGGTATGGTGGGGGTGAATCAGGGGGCGAAAATTATGCCAATCGTGGCGCTGGATGGAGATGGCTTTGGAACGATCCCGAATGTTCTGAAAGCGATTCGGTATGCGGTGAATCACGGTGCCACGATCATCAATTTGAGTTTGGCTGGGTTTGATGAGAGTGAAGAGTTGGCGGAAATGATTCAGCGGGCACATGATGCAGGTGTATTGGTTGTGGCAGCAACGGGAAATGGAACTATTCAAGCGGGGCGTGATACGGATCGTCAGCCGATTTTCCCTGCATGTTCGAATGGGCAAAAAACAATCGTGGTTGGCGTGAGTGGAACAGATGCGCTTGATCAACACGCGCCATACGCGAACTACGGTTCGCGCTGCACCGATATTTCAGCGCCTGGCTATGACTTGTTTGGTGCGCGTCCAAGTTATATGCGGCAAGATGAGCCTGAGCACAAAGCAGAGCGCTATCTTGAAGGAATGACAGGGACGAGTCTGGCGGCGCCGCTTGTGAGTGGTGTGGCGAGTTTGCTGAAGTCGGTGCGTCCTGACTTAACCGTTGACCAGCTGTACGCCTTGGTTGTAGACAATGCGGACAATATTGAAGATTCGCTCAAGTTCTACGAGCGTGGAAAGATGGGTTCTGGGCGTTTGAATGCCCTGAAATCGTTGCGCGCTGCGTTAGCGTTTGGTCGAGTGTCTGCAGCGACAACTACCTCGCCTGTACCGACGATTAATCAGGCGGCGTCTGTGGTGCCGACTTCAACTGAGCAAACACCGGGGGCGACTTCATTCTTTTATCGCACACCGAGCACAACGTTACGTTGGTTGTTGGCGCCAAAGCCGATTTGGTCGACCTGGGTTGTACGTGATCGTCAGCCTCAGGTCTACGCTGTAACAAAAGAGGGGATGACCTATCGTTTAAAACGGTGGAATCCCGTTACTAATAAAGAAATGGTGAACACGTTCGTCCTGAATGTGAAGCTTAAAAAATACGTGTACACCGATGCAAAAACAAAGCAGACCTGGGAAGTGGATAAAACCGGTAAGGTGACGCAAAAATAACGGGAGAACTGTGTTATACTGGCGGCATGCCAGCTGCTCCTTTTGAACGTCGCAATATTTTGGTGACCGGTGGGGCCGGATTTATCGGTTCACAGCTTTGCGAGGTGTTAGTCAAAGATGCAAACGTGATCTGTCTTGATAATTTTTCGAGCAGTACGCCGCGAAATATTGAAGCGCTCTTGCAACATCCTTCGTTTGAATTCGTGAATCATGACATTACACAGCCGTTGAATTTGTCGCAGGTCTCGGAGCTTGAGCGTTTTAAGTTATCTGTGCAGGGGATCCAAGAGATTTATCATTTAGCTTGTCCAATTTCCCGCGCGCATTATGAGCAGTTCAGAATCGCGACAATTCTTACAAACTCGCTTGGATTGAAGAACGTGTTAGATGTCGCCGTACAATACAAGTCAAAGGTGTTGTATGCGTCGTCGTCTGTGTTGTATGGTGCGCGTCGACCAGAAGCTCCCTACGTGCGCGAAGAGGCGCCATGTGTGATTGATCACATGACATCACACGGCGCTTACGACGAAGGGAAGCGTTTTAGCGAGTCGGTGCTTTGCACGTATGCGGATGTGTATGGTTTGGATGTGAAGATCGCGCGTATTTTTCGTACATTTGGCCCTCGAATGAAGATTCATGACGGTCACTTGCTGCCCGATATGGTCATGAGCGCGCTGGATAATGAAGATATTGTGATCCGTGCTTCAGAGGGTGGTCGTGTGTCATTTTGCTATGTGAGTGATCTGATCGATGGCATGATTCGTCATATGGGGAGTTCGATGGATGTGACGATTGTGAACCTTGGGTCAGATCACGATGTTACGTGGGCGGAAGTTGCCGAGAAGTTAATTCGCCTGACGGGCTCGAGCTCGCGTGTGCGTTTTGAACCACCAGAAGAGCATGGATTTGAAGCGCCTCTGCCAGACTTGCAGCGCGCACGGACCTTGCTGCACTGGGTGCCACTTGTTCGTCTCGAGGACGGGTTGGGCAAAATGGTTGATTACGCTCGTTCACACCGGCAACAAGTGGGTGTGTTTCATGCAATCAGTGATTGATGGCCATTTTCTTCTCATGATATTTCTATGCCAGACGCTCCTATCTTTGAAAAAAAGAATGTACTCGTTACCGGTGGGGCTGGTTTCATCGGCTCTCACTTGTGTGAACGTTTGCTTCAAGAAGCACGGGTGATTTGCTTGGATAACTTCACGACGAGCGATGTTGAAAACATCAATCACTTATTGAAACATCCAGACTTCGAATTCATCCGTCACGATATCAATACGCCGTTCGATCCAGAGCAGTTTCCAGAGCTGACACGTTTTCGGGTAAAGTTCCAAGGAATT
>CAZENZ010000033.1:0-13661 GCA_964513705.1 uncultured Gammaproteobacteria bacterium | reverse complement strand
CACACCAGCGGCCTCGGCGACGAGCGTCGAACCCTGGTACAACTTGAAATTACGAAGATCGGTGTTTGGCGTGTTTCCAGCCTGGTACAAGGTCACGCGGCGGACACGAACATCGTTCGTGTTAGCTGTGAGCTTGAAGTTGGAAACTTCGGCCTGCAACGCACCAACGTTTGGGTTGGATGGCTGCGTTCCCTTCTGGACGTCCAAGCGAGCGGCGCTCGTTGTACCGACCACAAAGGAGTTGCCACGAACTGGGAAGGAGCCACCGATAGTCGCTGTCGACGAAGCGGCAACGATCACGGAAGCAGCGTCCATAAGTTCGAAGGCGTGTTCACCACCGGAGGTGATGGAACCCTTCACGTCACCGACGACGACCAAGGCCCACGTCTGACCCGCTGGAACTGTCCAGTTAAGACCATTGAAATCAACAGTCTGGGTGACGGAGTTGATCGAGCGGCCCGTCGTGAGACGCATGCCGTTCGTGTCGTACAAGTAGACGTTCGAGAAATCAGACGTCGCACCGACGCCAATGCGGTGAACACGGAGACCCGTGACACGAACATCGGAACCACCGGCTGTGAAGTTGAATTTCGCGAGCTGGCTGCCGCTGCTGCCCTGAGGAAGCGTGGCGCGAGCTGGTGTGTCTGATGCGAGAGAAACCATGAGGTTTCCGGCAGGGGCGACAGGGCCCGTACCAACACGATAAATCGCGTCTGACATCATTGGTTCACGACCCGTGACATCGCTGCCAGCTGGGTAGGAAACCGTTGTCTGGATCACGTTCGCAGCGTTAAACCAGTTCGCAGCAAAAGCTGAGTCTGGGTTGAACTTGCGCTTCATGCCGCCCATGACAACATAGCGGGCTGGATCACCAGCGTACGAGATAAGCGTACCGTCTGGGTGAACAGCTGTAGAAACGGAAGAACCAGTTGTGTAGTTCGTGAAGAACGCATCTGGAACGTCGACGACGCGGCGGGCCCAAGCTGAGCCGTAAAGCGACGTAGCGACTGATTCAGATTCGACCCAGCGAAGCACACCACCTGGAGCAACCGCGTAGACCTTAGGATCCGTCGTGATCTTCACAAGCTTGGTGCCTGGGCGGATCGTGAGGTTTCCACCGATCGAGATAGCGGCGAGTTCTGCATCCGTAATGGTCTTAACGGACGAGAAGTCTGGGAACCACGAGAAGTACGTGGTTTCGTTTGGGAACACATAGCGCTTCATGTCCGAGGCGTAGTAGTACACCGCTGGACCGGAAGCTTTGATGAGGTCACCCGCGGAAAGGGTGGCAGCCGACGCGCCATGTGGCAACGCGAGCATACCAGCGCCAACCGTCGAGAGAACCGTCGTCAACGAGACGAAGCTCGAGAGGATTCTTTTTGCAAGACTCATATGACCTGTAGGTCTTCGAGAGACCGGATTTTCTTTGTGAAAAGAAAGCTCCGGTAAAAGAAACATCTGAATAAGGGGCGTGGATCTCTCGGTTCAACACCGAGAATCGACCTTTATGAACCACGCATTGAATGAAAAAAGTGACAGGCCGGGTTTCAGGCTTGAGCCCTGCACCCGCCTTGCATCAAGTACACCAGGTTACTTGCGGCAAGGCGGATGGAGATCTGAGCGTTAGATCTCCGGCCGTCGCTTATTTATGTATAGTTATTTCATCTGCGTCGGCGTTGTCATTTGTGTCGTTGAAGCGGGTGGAGAGACAACTGGAAGAGGTGATGAGCTACTCGACATCGTCGATGGCGTTGAGCTCGACATTGCCGAGCCAGTACCTGTATTCGTCGTCGATGCAGCGCTCGATGTACCGTTTGTAACCGCCTGTACCAATGATTCAACGCTTCGCTCTACGTTCGAGGCGGTCTTTGACGCCTCTACGAGCTTATCCCCCGCCTCACCCAAACGATCCTTAGAAATAAGATCGCGAGCCTCAGCTAACGAAGCATGCGCGCTCAAAATATCTGCAACTGAAGAAGTGGAAGCCGCATTCGAACCATTCGATATTTCTTTCTGAAGCTTAACCGGTAGCTGATTCGTTGTACTTGAAGACGCGAGCGCGGTTGTCGCCGTGGCAGACAAGATACCAACGTCCGCCAATTGCTGCGTAGCATTCGTAATGTGCTCGGAGACACCATCCACCTTCTGCGTAATTGATTGAATTAGCTCTTCTTTTGAAACCAGCTTCTTCGCCTCTTCATCGTGCGTCTGAGAGTCAAGAATGACATTCACGGCCTTCACGGATGCATTCACCGCTGCTGCTTCAACCTCTGCCACATCTGAACGCACATCCGACGGCAACGACGCACGCGCCTCCTTAAGGCCTGCTACTACATCCGTACCCGCTTTATCGACAATCTTTGCAACCTCGACACGCTCAGTTGGCTTATCACCAGACACTTCGCTTAATTGGTTTTTTACCGTATCCAAATCGCGCCGCAGAATCTCCGTCGCCTCTTTCAAGCGCTCCGGTTTCTTGGCGACGTCCGTTTGCACAATCTTCTTGATTTCTTCTACGCGACGACTTACGAACTCACCCTTGAGACGAACCTTTTCTTTCTTGTCCGTTGCGAACACAAGACGCGTCTGTTCTGAAACAAGCTTCACCGGAAACAGCAAATCACCTGGCACGGATTGCTCAGAAGCAGACACGCTCGCCATCGAACCACCGACAATCAATCCAATTCCAGACAATGCAGCCGCAATTGGACCACGCAAAAATGAGCGCGCCGGCATGGGAACGACCGAACGGACAATCACACGCAAACGCTCCACAAACGAAACACGAACCACTTTCGATCCACCAATCTTCTGCAACAACTGCTCACGATTCTTCGCAACCCACGTCGAATCTGGCTGCACCGACTTGAGCTCGGTGAGCAAGCGACGGAGGTTTTGGCTGCGAAGGTCGCGCATAGGTGGGTTAATCGATGAAAGTCTTGAGAAGCGCTAGCGCGCGGTGATAAATGACTCGGACATTTACATGCGTCTTATCGAGAGCCTGTGCAATCTCAGGGAAGGACAGGTCCTCAACGAGACGTAGGAGCAACACATCTTGATAGTCCTCTTTCAAGCGCTTGATATGGCGCAGAAGGAGGGCGGTTTCAGCCTGGAGCTCCGATCGAACACGGCCATGCCCGCGATCTGATAAATCCTTCTCATGTACAGTAGTCGCTGAGCCCCCCTCATCTGTTACAGACTCATCCTCAAACCGCTCTATTAAGCGACGTTTTTCACGTCGATAGTTATCAATAATCTTGCGTCGAGCGATCTTGTAGAGGAGACCTCTCATGCTTCGCACCTCCTCTACTCGCTCAGATAAAATCCGCCACACATCTAAAAAGACCTCGGATACGAGATCCTCAGCCAATTCCCGCTGAGAGACTTTGGCGTAGACAAAACGATACAACGCCGAAACATGCCGGTCGTATAAACGGGCGAAAGCCGTACGGTCCCCATCTGTCCGTATGCGAAATAAGAGATAGGTATCAATCAACGAAGACATGCAGATAATGAGATAAACCACCTCAACCGAACCTAGATCGACGGGCTCACCAGCTCCGTCGACCGACCACACAACTCACGATAAAAGCGATCTAGATCATCAATACGATCAACGGGATGGAAGACCTTCTCAACATGCTCACGCGTACGTTTTCCAAGCTCCTGGCGCTCCTTTGCAGAGAGCGAAGCAAGATCAATTAGTCCACGGGCAAGATCATCTACATCATCCAATCGAACTTTTATCGCCGAATTCCCCACCGCTTCCTGATTCTGCGGCAAGGCCGTGATGACGGCAGGGCGAGCAAATGCACCCGCCTCGAGCATCGCAAAGGCAAGACCTTCGCTCAGCGTTGGAAAGATATGCCCCATGGCATGAGCTTGGAGGGCAGCTAATTCCATACCGTATTGCTCTCCTAATAATTTCACACCCGGAATTGTTGCTGCTAATTTTGCCAACCAAGTCACATAGGAATCCGTCCAGGCTCCCCCACCGACAATCGCAACCTGAATTCGCTCAAAGAGCTCCGGCTGAGCAGCGCGCGCCTTCGCATAGGCCTGCACAAGAGCATGCGCGTGTTTATGTGGAATAAGACGACCAACAAATAGCAGGTACTTGTCCTTTTCTAATCCGAATTTCGTAAGCGGATCCGCGGAGACAATATTCTTTTCAAAGTCGAATGGATGCGAAATATACACGGCTTGCGTCGAAAAACGCTCGAGACAATCACGCAACAACGTCTGTGACACAACAATCGTTTTATCCGGAACATTGCACGCCATCCACTCTCCGATGCGGAGGATTTTTCGCGCCAACCAATTCCATTTAGTATGCGCCGCATCGATACAATGGAACGTCACGACCAGTTTTGCACGTGGATGAAAGAGTCGTGCGATCGGTGCCAAGAGGGCTACACTTGATCCCTGAAGATGTACCACGTCTGGTTTTACCCGCCGAGCAGCCCACAGTGCTGTAAATGAATGAGTGATCGCATCTAGATGTTTCGTGTGAATACCTCGTGTAAAACGCTGCTCAACACCAGCTGGCGGTTGGCCGTTTCCGACATACCAACGACGCCCAAACACAACAACTCGATAGCCACGAGCAACCAACCCAGTCGCAACCAGTGACACGTGACGCTCAATCCCTCCGGACCGTGCCGGAAGGCCTTTTTGGCCGATCATGGCGATACACAACGCCTTCATAGGGAATGACCCATTTTAAGCCATTTTCCCAAAACTGTCAACGAAAATTAGTCAAATTTAGGCTTATTTTAGCCAAATTTATGCTTTAGCTGAGGCTGATATTTTGAAGCCAATCGATGGTTGGTGGCTGCGTCGTCAAAAGCACAGAAAGTACATCAATTTGGCAACTTATCCCGGGTGATGGATGCTGTTGAAGCCAATACTCCAACGCTCGCACCAAATGCTGACGCTTAGCATAGGTAACGGACTCTTCTGGATAACCAAAATCCATTCCTCGACGCGTCTTAACCTCCACAAATCGCAGCTCCAAATCACGTTGAGCAATAAGATCAATCTCCCCTGCACGACAGCGCCAATTTCTTGCAATAATCCTAAATCCTTCCTTTTGAAGAAAGGCTGCCGCGAGATCCTCACCTTGTCGTCCGATCGCTCCTCGCTCGTTTGGTTGAGCTATTTTTTTGGCTTGGGAAGCCATTTTTCGTAAGAGGCTTTATTCATGGCACCCTGTTCCTGCTGCGGAATAGTGACCCGGAGATCGCGAATCGGCGCCCGTAGGAGCCATCCGAAAAAGACAACACCGATAACAAGCCACATGCGCATTCCAAGCACCGGCACGCCGGTCACCGTCATAAGAAGCCAGATCAGTCCAACGATGCCAGCCCACAACACTGTGTGACCTATTCGACTCAACGCCTGTCGACGCTCTTTAGATGAAGCGTTTCGACGCCATACGAAGAGCGTAATCAGCCCAAGCGCCATCAATACAACAAAGACTCCTAACAGAATAATCTGCCCTACGAACAAGAGCGCTGGTGGATACAGCGAAAACCAGTACGACAAAGAAATAAATCCAGGCATAGACATGGACGTAATGCCACAGACGAGGCGGGCTCGTCAATGTTCCGTCAACGGAAGAGCAACGTGGCCAACCTTTACCAATGGCTCCTGTGTCTGACGCTGATAGACTAAGGCGTAATGGAACTCTCCCGCCTGAAAGGCATCAACAGCGAGCCAACCATGACGCTCCCACATGCGTTCCGCTTCATTTTGCGCAAGACGGCGATCACCAGGTGGGCCAAGGAGCGTCTTATCGGGCATCCACTCAATACATACCAACATGCCGCACGGCTTCGTCACGCGCCAGGCTTCTTGAATTAAGCCGTCCCGATTTTCTGCCAGATACAGATTATCTACGACCAGCGTGAGATCAAGCGAAGCATCTGGAATACGTGCCGCACCGACAACCTCAATATCAGACCAGATGGTTTCGATATTCCAGAAATGCTCATGACGCGCCGCTTTATCAATCGCTTGCAAAGCGTTCTTGCGAATATCGACGGCAAACACACGACCATCCGCACCCACCATCTGAGCGGCTGGAAAAACAAAGTGGCCAGTACTTCCACACCCAAGGTCCGCCACCCAAGCACCACGACGAAGCCCCACCCGTTCAAATAGCTTGAATGGATTCAGAACATCGGTCGAACTGATCGCTTGGCGAATCATAATGCGTACCTAGACTCCCTTTGGAAAGATCGAACCCAATGTAGCATTCAACAAAGCGTTCCACATGTTTGTTGCGACGATCAATCCGAGAATGATGAATACAATCCCAAGAAGTTTGTAGAACAGACGTGAACCTCCAAGGTGACGCTCCGCCCAGTCTACCCCACCGAAGAAATCAAGGATCACTTCTGTCTTCAAGACAAAGAACACTCCTGCCGCGGCGATCAAAACGCCGATAATGATACGAGAGATCATAATACAGCTAGTATAACACGCTGCCCGGCGTGCGGGCGCCCTGAATCGCTTCTTGATATATCTGTTGCAATTTCGCGAGATGTATCTCCCAGGTACGCGTACGAAAAATCTTGTTACGTGCGCTCATTCCACGACGAGTTCGCTCTTCGGTCGGCGTCTTCAGAAAGCCTCGCAGGGTAGCGAGCCAATCTCTGGCATCATTTGGCGTCACAAGCCACCCCGTCTCTCCATCTTCAATCAGCTCAGGATTGCCGCCGATACGCGTCGCAAGACATGGGATTCCGTCTGCCATTCCTTCGAGCAAAGCGGTCGAGGCGTTTTCGTAACAGATCGACGGAACCACAATCGCTTCAGCCCGCGCACGAATCTGAGCCAGCGCATCTGGTGATTGAAATCCAAGAAATTCAATATGTTTTACATTCGCCGCGCGTACGGTCGCTCGCAACGACTCTTCCTGTGGTCCACGTCCCGCAATTTTCACCGGAAGTTCCGGCAACTGCACTGCCGCCTCCAAAAACGAGGCGATCCCTTTCTCCTCCGACAACCTTCCGACATACAGCACGTACCCACCCCCACGCGGAGCCGGCTGTGCAGGCGCGTGAACTGGGTTTGGCACATACACGAGCTTACTCGCCGGCTCGCCCCAGTCTTCCATCTTTTCTTTCATGAATTGCGACGGACAGATAAACGCTTGCATGGTTTTTTCGTAGCTCTGAAACAGTTTCGTCATACCCATTTCGGCTGCGACTAAAAGATTTCCGGGCAACGATGCAAACACACAGCCATACTTCACTGCATTGAAATAATTTCCGCCCTTACAGCGCTCACAGGGTGCACCCCGCGTAAACATGTTGTAGCTCGGACAGGCGAGCTTGTAATCATGAAGGGTCTGCACACAAGGAACGCGAAACTGACGAATGGGACGCAACACCGACGTCGATAAATGGTGATAGATGTTGTGCACATGCACTACATCCGGTTTTTGCTCTCTGAGAAGCTTTCGCATTGCCTGCTCCGCTTCTCGATTCCAAATAAATTGCAATGCTTTTTTGACATCTTTCTTAGGAGTTTGCCACTGATTTAACACGTTGCGTGTAACAAAGTAGCTCGCGTCATCTGAAGGTAAGTTTTTCTCTGAGCGCGTAGAGAAGGCATGCACATCATGCCCCGCTTCACGCTGAGCAGCCATGACACGCTGAAAATACACCTCAGCCCCTCCATGCAGATCGAAGAATTTATTAACGTGAAGAATGCGCATACGTCTTGAGCCATCGATCATACACGGCGGCATAACTCTCGGCCATCACCTCGCGAGTTCCGCGCTTTACTACAATCTCTCGTGCACGCATTGCTCGTGCAATCGCTAGCGAATGATTCTTTAAAACCTCTTCTATCGCGCGTGTCCAAGCGTCAGGCCCATCAACCGCAGCGAACGTTGCCGACGCTGCATCGAACCATTCATGAAACACGGGGAGATCGCTTAAGACCATAGGAACAGCCGTTGCGGCCGCTTCCAACATAGCGAGACTCTGTCCTTCCCAGCGTGATGGTAAACAAAAGACGTCGGCCCGCGTAAGACGACGCTGAATATCTGACACCACTCCATGGAATGTGACACGCGGTAGAAGACCAAGCGACTCGGTCAAACGCTCAAGGCGAACACGCTCAGGCCCATCACCACAGATATCTAGATGCCACGGACGTTTTACAGGTACCAAACCGCGTAACAACAGCTCATGTCCTTTTTGCTTCACCAAACGACCCACGACCAACAATCGAGGTACATCATGAAATGGACGTGGTGGACGCGGCTCAATCAACGATACATCAATTCCGTTTGGAATCACGGAAAGACGCTGCAACGGCGTAGCAAACTCATTGTGAGTATACATCTTCACAACGTGTGAGACGCAAACTGTATGATCCGTACGTTTCGCGGCCCAGCTACGTAACATATGCCGCATCCATGGATCGTCTTGATCTTCATTGTGCGCCGTAGAGATCCACGGGTGTACACGCTGCCACCAGGCAGGAATACCTGCCCACACATCACCACCTAGGTGCGTATGAAGAAGGTCCGGACGATGCTCACGTAACTCGCGGGATAAACATTTGAGCAACGCGTGTTTATCGAGATGAGACGGGACAACGACCACATCAATGCCCAACGAACGAAACTCTGCCTCCATTGCCCCTCCCCCACCAGCCGCCACAAGCCGCATATCGTACCGATCTTTCAAACAACTTACCAAATCAAAGACCATACGCTCTGCGCCAGCGCGTCCGAGCGACCAAAGTACCTGAGTGATACGGGACTTGTGATCAGACATGGTGCGTTAAAAGAAAATCAGGATCCTGCGCACGTTCGCGTAATAATAGAATACGACCGCCAACCAAGGCGAGTCCAACCGGCAACCATAGTTTTGCTGACCAATAGGTCGTATTAAATACCTGGTAGGAAAAGGCACCGATCACCGCAATTACCAAATATGCGTAAGCTCGTCGCTCAAACGAATCGGTCTTAAACGCCAACCACATACGGCCCAACCAACGGGCCAGAACAAACAGCACTCCTCCTAGGGCAAGCAAACCAATGATCCCCGTCTCAGCGCCAATTTTTTGTAAGATCCCGTGAGAATCGAGAGGTGCGCCAAATTCATACGCAAAGAGCCATGTCGCCGAAACACGGTCCACGAATGTACCTGCACCAACACCCACTATCGGGCTACTCTTAAATAAACTCCACGCGATGCCTGATAACATTGCACGTGAGTCTGTTGAACCCTGGATCTGCACCTGACTCGAAAAGAAGAACATGTACACAGCGAGCGGCGAAAGCAAAATAGCCCCTTTCGCGAGCCATGCGCCGTGCACACGAATGCTGCGTCTATAGTTAAAAAAGAGAAGACACACAGCTTGTACTACAAGCGTAATCCAGGCAGAACGAGCAAACGTCAACAAGGCGATCAGTGTCATAAACCCTGCCAAACCACGAAGTAAGTATTTCCATCGGCGCTCTTCGGTAAGTTCAGCTGCGCACAGCGCCAGAGGTGCCACAAATACCAACCACTCTGCTAGAACATTATGATTAATACCGATCGGCGAAACCCCAAATATGGGGAGTGGTCGTGCGCGGTGTAGCCCCCCATCAAACGTGAACAACGAGCGAAGGCCGTCGAGCGCAAAAATCATGCCTGACGTGATAAGGACACCCAACGTCGTAAAAAATCGTCGACGAGAACGAAGAAAGTTGGCCGGTAATAGCACCCAAGCGATGTATGAAAAAAGAACCGGACGAATCGAATGTTTGATAACAAAAAGCGGATTGGGTTCGGCAGGAGAAATAATAGTGAGTACGTGCGTGGCAACGAGCATCGCAAACGATATTCCAAGCGGTAACCAGGGTTTCCAATCTCGCTGCTTCCGTTTATGCCAAATAAACAGTAAACGAAAGGCCCAAGCCGCCAATGCAATGAGCGCAACCAAATCAGACAAAGGGATATCGATAGACCCCCCAAACACACGCTCCCCTATCTCAATACGACCAGTCGACAATGAAATCATCCATCCAATAAACGGTGCGGTGAACATCGTGATATAGAAAACGATGTAAGGCGCCCGCCAGGCGATCAATAAAATGAGAACGGCGATGAGCGCCGACCAGGCACTTACGCCAATTCCAAGTGCAACCAAACACGCACCAACCAACACACATAAAAATAAGCCCCAACCAATGCGCGGCAACACCGAACGCGTTGTGTTGAGATGATCAAACATCGTCTCGATCTCCAGTTGTCGAGGAGCGTCCGACATGGGGCAAGGATAGCACAGCGCACAGGCTCTCTAAAACGGAAACCGCCCCGGCGCTTGAGCTGCGCTGGGGCGGAATCCTCCTTGGTTGCCTCGTTGATCGAGAGGCGGCGATTCCCCAGCGCGTGCAAACGCGTCAGGTAGCCACGGTAGATGGGATCACGAGACCGTGGCGAGTCTTCGTGATGGGGAAAGGATCAGGGCGCCGGGACACAGGCGGGCCCGAGGATGAACCGCATCTTGTTGCCGAAGCGGACCACGTCGCCGGCGCGCTCGACACCGTTCACGATGAACGAACCGCCGGCTGCCGCGAGCGTCGGGTACGGCAGCCAGAACCCGAAGGCCTCGTAGTACGTGGCGTCCGAGTTCCCGCACCGCGCCGACATGTCGACGAAGTTGCCCTCGCTCCATGCGGCCGTGTTGGTGAACTGGAGCGCGCTCGGCGGCGTCTGGACCGGCGCGTGGTAGAGCGGGATGTTGCCGAAGGTGCCGACCGGTTGGACGGTCACCCCGGGCGCGACCCCGACCGGCTCGCCGACGTACCCGCCCCAGAGCACGGGACGACCCGTCGTGGGGACGCCGGTCTGCGCGCA
This sequence comes from uncultured Gammaproteobacteria bacterium, assembly GCA_964513705.1. Lineage (GTDB taxonomy): Bacteria > Patescibacteriota > Patescibacteriia > 2-12-FULL-60-25 > 2-12-FULL-60-25 > JAGOTP01. The sequence continues at coordinate 2,790 of CAZENZ010000033.1, read as the reverse complement.
CTGCGGCGGCACCGTGTTGGGGATGCGGTAGATGATCGTGCGCGGCGTCTGCCCGGAGGGGCAGCTCACCTGCGCGATCATCACGTCCGTCGTCATGCCGGCGTCCGTCCCGGCGTCGGGGGTCGCGTCGACCACGCCCACCACGTCGGCGCCCGCGTCGGGGGTGCCGGCGTCGGCGGAGACCGACGGGGTGCACACGCCCGCCGAGCAGAACTGCCCGGCAGCGCAGCGCACGCCGCATCCCCCGCAGTTGACCACGCTCGAGCGGAGGTCGGTCTCGCAGCCCGTGCTGGCGGTCCCGTCGCACTCGCCGAAGCCGCTGTTGCAGGTCGACACACAGGTGCTCGACCGGCAGGCGACGGTGGTGTTGAGGCGGCCGACCGGGCACAGGATGCTGCAGTCGCCGCAGTTCGTCGGATCGGTGGTGACGTCGGTACAGACCCCGAAGCAGACGCGCCGCGGAGAGCTGCAGGTCGGCATGCACCGTCCCGCGTCGCACGACTCCCCGCTGGCGCAGGCCCACCCGCACGCGCCGCAGTTGTTGCGGTCGCTGTTGAGGTTGACCTCGCAGCCGTCGGAAGCCGTCCGGTTGCAGTTGCCGAAGCCCGCGGTACAGACCAGGCCGCAGCCCGACCAGTACGAGCACGTCGCCGTGCTGTTCGGCCCCGAGGGGCACCGGTTGCCGCACGCACCGCAGTTCAGCACGTCACGCGTGACGTTCACCTCGCAGCCGTTCGCGGCGTTGCCGTCACAGTCGGCGAAGTCGAGGTTGCAGCGCCCCATCCCGCAGCTCCCGGCGTTGCACGCCGCGGCCGCGTTCGAGGGTGCCACACACTCGTTGCCGCAGCGCCCGCAGTGCGCGACCGACGACGACTGGTCCACGCAGGACCCGCCGCACATCGGCCAGCTCAGCGGGCAGAGGCCCGTGCAGCGCCCGAGGGCGCACACGGAACTCCCCGTGCAGGCGTTGCCGCACATGCCGCAGTGGCCGTTGTCCGAAGCCGTGTTGACGCACAACCCCGAGCAGCAGGCCATCCCCGCGGCGCACACGTTCCGCACCGCGCCGCAGTGCCGCACGTCGCTCATGAGGTTGACCTCGCAGCCGTTGGCGGGGTTGCCGTCGACGTCTGCGAAGCCCGCGTTGCAGCCGATGCGGCAGGTACCGGTGACGCAGGCCGAGCTACCGTTCATCACGGTGGCCGGGCAGGCATTCCGCACCGCGCCGCAGTGCCGCACGTCGCTCATGAGGTTGACCTCGCAGCCGTCGCTCATGTCGCCGTTGACGTCGGCGAAGCCGGCCATGCAGGTGTACATGCAGACGCTCGCCGAGCACGTGGTCATGGCGTTGGCGCGCGCCGTGCAGGCGTTGTTGCAGCGGCCGCAGTGCGCGACCGTGCTCGCCATGTCCACGCAGGCGCCCGCGCACTCGGTCATCCCGGGGGCGCAGTCACGCTCGCAGCGGCCCGAGCGGCAACGGTTGCCCGCGCCGCAGTCGTTCCCGCAGAGGCCACAGTTCATGCGGCTGGTCTGCAGGTCGGCGCACCCGCTCACGCAGCGCGTCTCGCCGAACGAGCAAGGCGGGGGGCCCATGTCGGTCGGGATGACGACGTCAGGGGTGGGCGTGCCAGCGTCCGGGATCGGCCGCGACACGCACAGGCATCCGAGCATGGGCGAGCAGGTCGTACGGCCCGTCTGGGTCGTCGGGTCGGGGCACAGATGGGTGCACGGCTGGTCCGAGATGCACGGCGGCCCGCTGTCGGGCGGGGGCATCATCTGGACGTCCGGCATGGGCATCATCCCTGCGTCGGGGACGACGGAGACGCAGGCCCACTCCCCGGTGCGAGGGTTCGCGAGGCACTCCTCGCTCGACCCGCAGCGCGGGGCGCAGCGCGACTCGCACGTCCCGTCGACGCAGGCGAACGCGCCACGGCACGGGATCGCGCAGGGGCGGCCCGTGTCGACCGTGGGCGTCATGCCCGCGTCCGCCATCAGGACCGCGGGGACGCACATGCTGCCGCGGCACACGTTGCCGGTGCCGCAGACGTTGTTGCACCCACCGCAGTGGGCGCCGTCGGTCGCGGTGTCGACACACGAGGCGCCGCACATCACGCGGGGCGACGCGCAGGTCGGGGCCGCGTCGGACAGCGGGGCGAACACGTCGATCGTGACGGTCGCCTCTATCGCCGCATCGGCGGGGTTGGGGTTGTTGGTGCCAGAATCCTCGTTGCCGAAGTTTCCGTACCCGCAGCCCACCGCGACAAGCGCGAGGGCGGCAAGTCCGCCTCTACTGATCAAACGTGCGGGCGTTCTCATTGCCGCACCTCCCTAGAAATGGCGAGATCGGACGCACCATCGCGCCGATAAACCCGCCCTCGAGACGTTGGATACCCGAATCAAACCGCGAGGCCACGAGGCCATCTATCTATCCAAAGCCGCGTATTGCATGCGACTTCTTCCTTCTCAGTCTCTCCTTTGTCAAAACTCCAGAACGAACCAGGACACCGTGTCCCGATCAATTCTGGAGGTACAACGTTCCACGAACCGGCCGATGAAGGGCCAAAACGTGGAACGCGCTTTCTTATCACGCACCTGCATAAATGTCAAGAAAAATCCACCATTTAGCCAAAATATTCAACCAAAAACAGAAATACAAAACACCACCGGCGCATACCGGGGGTGTTTTGTATTTCTGTTTGAACTTCAGAAAAGTGACCGCAATGAAACATTCTGTTTTGTGACGTGCTCTTAAACAAGAGCAATCGACCGTCGGGGTAAAGATGATAGCCGTAG
>CAZENZ010000032.1:0-13788 GCA_964513705.1 uncultured Gammaproteobacteria bacterium | reverse complement strand
CCGCGCTCGTCCAAAAACAGAGCGTAGCGGAATACCTGTCACTCGAATCTTCTTCTCTTCAATCCCTAGAGCGAGTAAGTTATGTTTTACCTCTTCTGTTCCCACGAAATACCGATCCACACCTTGATGCGCCCAAAAAGCATGTGCCCAAAGATCCGTCGTTAACGCAAAAAACGGAACACGTAAAAAACCGGATAAACGCGCCTCACCCAGCATACGCAAGGGAAACATGTGCGTAGCTACGATCACATCTGGCTTAAACACTCCAATCTTCTTAAATAGCCCAGTGATATCCCACCGCAATAGACTCTTCGCAAGAAAGTCTGTTGCGCCCTTATAGTCAGTATTCCCATGCATGTACCTCCAAAACCAAGGAGCGTGCGCCACCACCCATTTCTGAAAATGCTCGACTTTTTTTCCAAGACGCACCCATTGCTTTTGAAAGTTATACTCTTCCACACGAGCTCCTTGACATTCAAGCTCTTCACGTAAGGCCGCCGCGGCCTGCGAATGACCCGAGTGAGGCAGAGCGTACACCAGAAGTACACGTGGACGACGCTTCATACGAAGGAATCCCTACCCCTGTGCACGACGCAACGACAGATCGTAACGAATCTCTTCTAACCTCTTCACGTGCTGCTTTGCTTGATCAACTTTCGTACGAAGATGTCCCGTTAAATCCATCTGTAACAAGAAATCCATAAGCTCAATAGCGTCTTTGTAGAAACGCTCAACCGGAGCGCAATCACCACGCGTAGCAGCCAACACCGCCAAGCGCACCAGCTCCCCAAGAAAGTCAGACAACCCACCGATCAATACATCTGGATCAAGGCCTTTGTCTGGGTGAGCGGTCAGAGCCCCCTTTTTGAGATACTCGGCGAGCAAGGATGCTTCGGCGTACTCCTCACGCGCCGCTCGCCATGACCCTTCCTGCGCCAAGAGAGGCTCCGCCTTCACCGTCTTCCAACCTCGGGCGATTGCCTGAGCAGCGGCATCTAATTCCTTCGCAGAAGCAGATACATCTTCGCGGTGGAGGGCAAAAATTGAGCGCTTACTCGAAGAGAGGATTTCAGCAGAAATCTGCTGCAACTCTCGACGAAGCTCCGATAACTGATGTTGACGTTCACGGGTCGTATCTTGGATACGGGCCGACAGGATTGGCATAGATGCCGGTATGGTAGCAAAAGATGGCTTGAAAGAGAACGTGGGATCGGCTATGATTCCGGCGCTTTAGACAGCCGACTGGACTGCATCAAGAAAACTTCTATTTTCCTTGATACAGACCCTCGTCGTTCGGAAAAGAATCAATTCCCGCTTCTTTTCTCTCACTCTTCGGGACTGTAGCTCAGTCGGTAGAGCACCGGCCTTTTAAGCCGAGGGTCGAGGGTTCGATCCCCTCCGGTCCCACCATGCAAAAACCTCGTCATGCACTGGCGAGGTTTTTGTGATGATCGCATTGCCTAACCGCCAAACGCACCCTACTATAGATAGGTCGCCTATGCCGTCCACCAAACCCACCTTCATCCAGACGATCGATGAACTGTGCGACATGGTCCTCTCAAATGATCGTAGTTCTGACGTTGAACTCGTGAGAAAGGCATTTACGTTCGCTGATGAGGCACACAAAGGCCAAATGCGCGCCAGTGGAGAACCTTACATCAAACACCCGCTCCAAACAGCCGCCAGCCTCGCCGAGATGCACATGCCAGTTCCGATTATTATTGCCGGCCTACTCCACGACGTTCCAGAAGACACAACACGTACCATTGAAGAAATTACTGCCGAGTTCGGCGAAGACATTGGCTCGATGGTGGCTGGCATCACCAAGCTCAGCAAAATCAAATATCGCGGGATGGAACGGTACATCGAGAACCTCTGCAAAATGTTCTTAGCGATGGCGGCCGATGTACGCGTCGTGTTCATTAAATTCGCAGACCGCCTACACAACCTGCAAACACTCGATGCCATTCCTCCAAAAAAACAGTATCGCATCGCTCTGGAATCGCTTGAAATCTACGCTCCTATCGCCAACCGTTTGGGTATGGGAGACATGAAGGGGCGCCTCGAAGATGCTGCGTTTAAATACGTTCTTCCAAAGGAATACGCCTGGGTCTCTGAACTCGCACAGACAACTCGCCTCGATAAACAAGCCTACGTTGATCACGTCATAGAAGAGACGAAGAACATTCTGAAGGAAGGTCATATCGGCTACCACGACGTTCATGGTCGCGCCAAGCACCTTTATTCACTCTACAAGAAGCTCATAAAAAATGAGCGTAACATTGCTCGCATCTACGACATTATTGCGTTACGAGTGATTGTTCCGACCGTCGCTGACTGTTATAGCGCGCTCGGTGCTATTCACGGCAAATGGACACCGCTTAAAGGCCGTATTAAAGACTACATAGCCCAGCCAAAACCAAACGGCTATCGCTCACTCCACACAACGGTCTTCTGTGAGAAAGGTGAGATCGTCGAATTCCAAATTCGTACACGCGCCATGCACGCCGAAAACGAGTATGGTATCGCCGCTCACTGGGCGTATGACGAAAATGGCAAACGCGCTGAGCCACGCTCCAACCAGGCCCCAAACTGGGTATCAGACCTAGCGAGCTTGCAGCAAGAACTTGGCAGTAAGCAGGACAAGCTGCATACACTCGAAGAAATGAAGATCGATGCGTTTCAAAACCGTATCTTCGTCTTCACACCTAAAGGCGACGTGATCGACCTCCCAGAAGGCAGCAGCTGCGTTGATTTTGCCTATGCCATTCACACACAAATTGGTGACACGTGCACTGGCGCCAAGGTGAATGAAGAGCTTGCCCCAGTCGATCGCATCCTCAAGAACGGTGACATGATCGAAATCATGATCGACAAGAATCGCAAAGGACCTAACCCTGATTGGATGAAGTTCGTCAAAACGCGCCACGCGAAAGCAAAGATTCGCCAGATGGCAAAATCACGTATCGGTACATGGATCAAAGGTATCCTTCCTGGAAACTCAAAATAGCCATCGATATAACGTACTTCTTGCTTGTTCGCTCATTGAAACTCGTCTACCCTAGTACTCACTATGCGTACCCTTCTCTCGATCCTTGCGTGCTGTCTCCTCTTGATCATAGGAGTTCCAGCCATCGCACAGGCAGCTACCCCTTACTTTAGTGTGAACGGCCAAAGCTCGCTCGACGGAGCATTGAGCCACGACTTTGTGGTTGGCGAAAGCGGCCGAGTTGATATTACGCTGATGAATCGCGGGCCAGCTCGCTGGCTCCTTGCGAGCGGTCGTTTTCCAAGCGGACTTGCCATCACAACTGGCAGTAGCATGACAGGCGATGCGAGCAGATCAGTCACCGCTATTGCTGGCACTCCAACCGAAGAAGGAACCTTCCCCGTGCGTTTGTTCGCGATTACTTCGGGAGATTCCTATGCACTTGATTTCACCATCAATACGTACATTCGTACGCTGGCGATCGAACCAGTTGGCGTTGCACAAGGACGCGTTGGACTCACCTACAGCCAACCGCTTACCGCCACAGGATCCATCTCGATCGCACCAAGCTTGTATTGGGGAATTACGGAGGGCGCCCTCCCGCCGGGCTTATCGCTCCACACCCAAACAGGCGTGATTAGCGGAACCCCAACGGTGGCGGGTACCTACAACTACACGGTGCGCATGAATGAACTTGCCGGCCGTATGCGTGCCGCAACCCCACGCGCGTACCTGCACACTATTCAGACAGCCTCTACCGTAACGAGTCCTGTTCGCATCACTACGCGCACCAATCCCGTCGACGGACGCGTTGGAACAACATACCCAGCACAGCTCTTCCGCGCAGAAGGTGGGAGCGGTGGATATCGCTGGGCAATCACAAGTGGCGCGCTTCCTCCAGGCATTACCCTTGATGGAGCCACTGGAATTCTTTCTGGTACACCAACAACTGCCGGCAGCTACAATGCCGCACTCAAAGCCTACGACTTAGCCTCCGAACTCAACTCCGACGTACTTTCGTTCACCTTGGTGGTGCAATCCAGCGGTTCTTCGATCATCACGCCACCATCTGTTACCACCATTTCTCCACTAACCCCAACCGTTACTCCAATTCCCTCCGCAGCCGGAAGCCTTGCGATCAGCACAACCTCTCTTCCAAACGGAAGCGTTGGCAGCAGCTACTCAACAACCTTGGCTGCATCTGGCGGAACGGGTGCGTATAGCTGGAACTTTGCGAGTGGTGTTCTGCCACCTGGAGTAAGCCTATCTGATTCCGGTGCACTCAGTGGAACACCAACAACTGCTGGAACGTACACGTTCTACATCGAGGTCTTTGACGCAGCTCGCACATTTGTCGGCAGAACCTATACAGTATCCATCGCTTCAGCAGGCACGGCTCCAGCACCTACGCCAACTTCTGGCACCGGTACGGGAACTACCGGTACCGGCACGTCTCTTGGATCCGGCTCAGCGACATCCCCAGAGACCGCTACCCGTCTCGCTAATCTTGCCCGCATCAACGTGAACATCCACGCGCTTGTAAAACTTCCAGACGACGGAAATCGCTTCACCCAAGAAGACAGCGCCGTGTACTACATCGGCGCCGATGGACGTCGCCACGCATTCCCAAATGATCGTGTCTTCTCGAGCTGGTACAGCAACTTTGACAGTGTTCGCGTGGTGCAGGCAGCCAATCTGGCAAGCATTCCACTGGGCGCAAACGTCACATACAAACCAGGGGTAAAAATGGTGAAATTTACGACTGATCCAAAAGTCTATGTCGTCGCAAATAACCGCTCTCTGCGCTGGGTCATGAGTGAAACCGTCGCGATCGCGCTCTACGGAACCAACTGGAACCGCCAGATCGACGATATCTCTGACACATACTACACCGACTATATGTTCGGATCAGATGTCAGCACCGCGACTAGCTACGATCGTGTCGGCCTGATGTCATCCATTCGCTACGTGAGCGATGTCCTCCCCCTCTAGAACAAACTCACTCGAATACACAAGACGCCCCACGGGGCGTCTTGTGTATTCGGACACAGCACACTCGTTACTCCTCCAACAGACTCGTGAGTCGTCCCAACTCCTCCTGTGAAGTGAAATTTAAACGAATTTGCCCTACTCCGCGTTGATTTTTGCGAATCTCAACACGACAGTGCAACTTGTCACGTAAACGAAATTCGAGATCAGAAATATTCGGATCTTTATCCATACCTGATGGACGCTTCACGGAAACACGATCCTCAACCTGACGCACCGTCAAACCTTCTTGAGTCATCGTATAAAACAACTTGAGGCGCTCTGCATCATTCGGAAGCGCGAGTAACGTTCGAGCGTTCGACGGGCTAATCTTTCCCTCGATCACTGCATCACGAATTTCCTTAGGAAGCGCGAGCAAACGAATCGTGTTCGCAACCTGCGAACGACTCTTCCCAACTTTTTGCGAAATCTCTTCTTGTGTAAGACCAAACTCATCAGCAAGTCGCGCATACGCTGCCGCTTCTTCCAAGGCATTCAAATCCTGACGCTGGATGTTTTCGATGATCGCGAGCTCAAGTTGCTGCTGATCATTCGCCGCTCGCACAATCACCGGGGCCGTCTTCTCGCCCAAGATGGTCATGGCGCGAAAACGACGTTCACCCGCGATCAGCTGATACTTTCCGTCCGCACCTGGGGGCGTTACCACCAACGGTTGCAACAATCCATGCTCACGGATACTCCCCATCAACTCCTCCAACTCTTCATGCGCGAAGTGCGTACGGGGCTGGAATGGATTTCGCTTGATGCGATCCAGTGCAATCTGATGAATCTGCCCACCAGACTCGGCAGGAGCGACCAGCGCTTCAGACGTAGTCGCATCCTGAACCGGAAGATTCGCCGGGGGCGCGGGTTGAAGCTGCGACTCTGGCGGAAGTGACGGCTGCGGCTGCACAACGGAAGCAGGCGGTTTCGGGGGGATAATCGCTCCTAAACCTCGACCAAGGCCTGACGGACGAGAGGGCATCATAAGGTACGAATATGAAAATGATTGACTTCACGCTCGAGCACTTCACGCGCTAAACGTTCATAGGCCTTCGCTCCTTTCGAACCACCATCAAAATGCGCAATGCTACGACCAAACGATGGCGCTTCGGCCAAGCGCACATTTCTTGGAATCACTGAACGGAATATATTATTTGGGAAATATTTGTAGAGTTCCTGCAAAACATCATCTGAAAGCTTCGTGCGACCATCATACATCGTGATCACCGCTCCCAAGATGTCGACCTCTGGACGCAGACGATCCTGCACCAACTGCACGGTTTCAAGGAGCTGACCAAGACCTTCGAGCGCGTAGTACTCCGCTTGAACCGGAATCAAAATCTCATCGCCTGCCACTAGACCATTCAACGTAATTAAACCAAGTGTCGGCGGACAATCAATCAAAATAAAGTCGTAGTCATTTCTCACTTCACGCAATGCATCACGCAACTTGAACTCACGATTGTCCATGTTCACGAGCTCGACGTTCAACCCGGCGAGTGCATTGGTCGCTGGCGCAATCCGTAATCCAACGTGGGCAGTTGGTTGGGCAATCTCTTTGAACGACGCTTGACCGAGTACCGCTTCATATACGCCACGCTCAATCTGTCGATGGTCAATTCCGATCCCAGAAGTTGCATTCGCCTGTGGATCCAAATCGACAATCAGAACAAATTTTCCGAGCTCAGCAAGATACGCGCCCAAGTTAATGGCCGTGGTGGTTTTTCCGACTCCCCCCTTCTGATTTACAATAGAAATGATACGAGCCATCGCGGCCTAGTGTAAAACAGAAACGCTATGAGCGCCAGCGTCCGCGTGTGAGCATAGGAACCGCTGAAACAAAGGCTCCGCGACGCTTCAAATGCGCGATGTGGCGCGCGCGTTCTGTGAGGAATGCTTCTCGCTTGAACCCATACGATCCGACCAGCTGGGAAGCATAATTTCCACCCAACACATGCGGCAAGATCACATACGTCGCTCCTTCTGCATATAGTTTGAGAGCCGCCTCGATCGCCTGAGCCACCAGAATGGTTACCCCAGACGGACGGTGGCCGCGACGAAGGGCAAGCAACCCGGAATTCACGTTGACATTTGGGATGGTTGAAATGAGCAGCCTCGCCTTGTCCGCGCCGATCTCGTGAAGGAATTCAAGATCCTCTGCGTCTCCATAGCGACAAGGGATTTTGTGCTCTTCGAGCTCCGCGATCGCCTCAGGATCAAAATCTACCACCAAGTAGGGCGCTCTCAGTTTTTTAAGTGCCGGTAAGAAATCGCTCCCCACCCGATGACAACCAAATAAAATGACTTCGTAGGTTTGCGGTTTCGAGTCTGTCAGGGCACGCTTCTCACGCTTCACCCCAAGCAGACGTTCGATCAGCTGACGCAAACGGTCAGCGTATGTCATAAAAAGACTCCCACCCAACATGGTACAGCCCACCGCCAAGGTGACAGCTGAAATGAAACTCGCGGGGAGCTGCATCGAACGACTGGCAACGAACAGCAATAAAAGCGAGAATTCACTCAAGTGAGACAAGTGGACGGCGACCAGAAAAGAAGGGGCGCGACCTTGTCCAAAGTGCCGCATCAAACGACCGATGAACCAGGGATTCACGACTAAAATAAAGGCCACCAAAAAAGCGGCGATCCCCCAACCTTCGCGCAATGTAGCCGGATCCACCTTCGTGCCCAACAACACGAAAAACACAACAAGGAAGAGTTCGCGGACCGGCTTTAACTTAGATTCGATTTCAAATCGAAAGCTAGTATTCGCAAGACATACACCAGCCAGTAAGGCACCCAATTCATACGACCAACCTATCGCGTGAAACGCTAAGGCTAGACCAAGAGCAAAAGCCAAGGACCCGATCGCAAGTAGCTCCTGTGAACGCGCGGCTCGCTCAACGATCTTGGGAAGAATCGTTCGAGATACGAGCAGCAGAACGGCCACTAAAACGACCCCTTTGAGCACGACAAAACCCAAGCTCGACAATTCACCACGCATGGGAACAATCCCCACCAAGAGCAACACAATGGTTGCAAATACATCCTGCAGCAACAAAATGCCGGTTGTGATTTTTCCATGTGCACGATTCAAGTCTCCTCGTTCCCCTAAAGAACGTAACGCGAGCACGGTACTGTTAAATGATAAGGCTGCCCCCAACAGTGCAGACGCAAACCAACCAAATCCAACAACACGACCAATCAATAACCCGATCGCGAGGTTCAATCCGATCTGCAATAACCCAATCTTCAAAACAGTTCTTCCTAGCTCTTTTAAGGCTTTCCCATTCACGTGCAATCCAACCGAGAACAACAGTGCACACATCCCCATCTGCGCAAGAAGCTCGAAGGTTTCCGCCGACTGCAATATCCCAAAGGCAAAGGGACCTAAGGCAAATCCAACAAGCAGATACCCAACCACACTCGGCAAACGAATCACTTGAAAACACCAAGCGACGGCCGCAGCTGCCAAAAACAACACGGAAAGTTCTGCAAAGAGCGTCATGTCGCCACCAAGTATACCACAGATACAACCCTGCTTCGCTTGACGCTGCGGAAGAAAACCCGCTATTCTCTGCAGGTCAATTCATCGGCCGGGATGGCGGAATTGGTAGACGCACAGGACTCAAAATCCTGCGATCGCAAGGTCATGAGAGTTCGATTCTCTCTCCCGGCACCACACAAAACCCCACCTCTTTCAGGTGGGGTTTTGGTATTTCCAATTTATACAAATATATCAGGATTTGATGCGAAACCGCATGGGCCCGGGCCTCGCGCGAGTATGAGCGCGAGGCCCGGGTGAGCGAGTTCCTCTTCTGCCTATCGAAACTGGCGGAAGGGGTCGGTGGTGAGCGCACGGTTGCGCAACACGCACCTCGAAAGAACCAAAACGGCCAGGGCGAAGTTCACCCCGGCGTGATGCGGATATCCGTCCTCCCGGGAGTGCCCCTGGACATGCGCCGCTTCGGCGACACGTCCAGCTCCATAGAGAACGAGAACCAGCACCAATGCCCTCACAAAGCCACCCAACTTGGAACCCATGATGGCTGTCCTTTCACAGCTCGAGTTCACCCGGCGCGCTTCCTCTGCCCAATTGAGGATGTACCCGACCGAGTAACGTCACAATAATCCTGTAAAAACGAAAAAGCAAAACGCACTGAGTTATATCAGTGCGTTTCACATGGTTGCGGGGGCCGGATTTGAACCGACGGCCTTCGGGTTATGGGCCCGACGAGCTACCAGGCTGCTCCACCCCGCTACGAATTGTCGTGGCCGTATGCTACGAATAATCGACCAACTTGTCAATCAACCGACCTAATAAAACAATCGCACGGCAATAATCGCTAATAGACTAAACTGAATCGCCAATCCGGTGCGCAGAGCGACGTCACCTTTACGTGACGTCACAAGATTATGAAAAAAGAAATGAACACGATGCACCCAACGGAGCCCAGGTACACGCGTTACTTCGTAGATTCCAACCAATAGATCGGGCAAGACGCCACCCGCAATACCAAGCGACAGCGTCAAACGATCTGGTGCGGAACCGATATTCAACAAGAAAAGAATCGTATAAATCGCCGCCACTCCATCAAACATGACATAAGCCAACGCTTTCCGAACCTTTTTCTTTGAACCTGCGACGTAGTCTTTATATAAGTTGGAATCACCGTGAGGAATGATATCGGTCAACAAGTGTGACGCAACTCCACAGGTAAAGGATAGGATGGGGTGATGAGGAAGCGCCTGAGCAACCAGAGCACCGATCAGCGCGTGAGTCGTGATAAACATACCCTGTTTGATAGCCAAGAGGATAACAGATTATAGAGCGTCTCTCAACGTATAAGCGTGTATTTTGGCTTGTTACAGGGAATAAACACGCTATTTCACCCTGCAGAAAGATGTACACGAGTGCTTGACAAAAATAATGAAATATGATATGCTCCTTCGTTCGCTCATTACAGCGAAAGATCGGATAGACAAGAATCTCCTCTCGATCGGGACAGATAACGGCCTGTGTTTCGAAAAGAAAGACAGGCGCTTATCTGCTCCCGAAGGGCGGGAGATCAGAGACGGAGCGACGCTCCGGGAGGCCATCACCATGAAGCTGTTCGCGTTCATCGGGACCATCGGCACCAACCTCGTCAGCGCGGCCCTCGCGGCCGGGAAGGAACTCTACGCGAGCGCCCGCCAGGCGCTGATCATCGAGGAGGGCGACCCGCGCTTCGGCCGGGACAACCCCATGGCGGACCTCCGCCGCGACGACGACATCGGCACCGACGAGGGCGAGACCATCAAGGGCGCCGTCGCGGCGATGCGGAACGGGGCGCGCAGCCCGACGGTCACGGACAGCGAGATGAACGCGACCTTCGCGGCCACGTTCGACCTCCGCCCCGAGCTGCCCGAGGCCGCCAACGACGACGGCGCGACCAAGGTCGTGACGCACCCCTGCAGGTACGTGATCGTGCTGGGCGGCAAGTCGCAGCCGGCGTGCACCACGGTGGTGGAGGGCGAGGAGCCCCACTGCCCGAAGTGCACGAAGATCGCGGCCGAGCTCGCGGCGCGGGCGGCGCACAAGGCGCAGCCGACGATGACCCAGCGGCGCTGCAAGGGTCACGCAGGCAAGCCGTGCAAGAACTTCGCGCCCCGCGGCGCCGAGCACTGCGGACCGTGCGGGCGCGCCCACGAGGCGGCCCGCAAGGCCGCGGCCGAGGACCGCCTCATCGCGGCGCTCCCCGAGGCCTTCCAGCGCGCCGTCAACGCCAACGACGACGGCGCCTCCCTCAAAGCGCTGCTCGAGGGCTGGCAGGGCGAGGTCAAGGCGCCGGCCTCGAGCGGGTCGTGGCAGTACGCGATCGTCTACGTCGTGAACGGCACCAAGCGCTCGGTCACGGTGCTCGACGAGCGCCTGCACCAGAAGATCCTGGCCGACAAGGCCGCGGCGGCCGAGAAGGCCCGCCAGGCGCAGGTCGAGGCGGCGCGCGCAGAGCTCGAGCGCAAGCGTAACGCCCCCAAGGTCGAGGCCAAGCCCGAGTCCAAGCCGAAGGGCAAGGACAAGGGCGACGGCAAGAAGGGCGGCAAGGGCCGCCACCAGCACGCGGCCGCGGCGTGACGCGCAGAGATGTAGGTGAGTTCTTTCCGATCCTTCGACGCCCCTTCGTTCATGACGGAAGAACTCACCCGCGTCTCGGGAAGCCGTGCCTCAGCACAGCGCCTCCCTGAGACGCGGTTTTCCTTTTGTAAAAAGTTCCATGTGCATGACATACTGTTTTCATGAGCAGTAAACAGATTGCGGCCGGCACCGTACACGTCGTTCCCAAAGACCTACGGACAGCTTTATCTACTGATCAAGCAGCACTTGCCGCCTGGCAGGACCTAACTCCCCTCGCCCGAAACGAATGGATCTGTTGGGCTACCTATCCCAAAAAAGAAGAAACAAAACAAGAACACATCACGCGCATGATCAAACAATTAAAAGAAGGAAAGCGTCGACCATGCTGCTGGATCGGCTGCATCCATCGTACTGATAAAGCCATCAGCCCATCGATACAAGGCATCCTGAGCAGACGATCGAAATCAACGACAAAAAAATAACGTATACCAAAACAAAACCACTGGATTTCTCCAGTGGTTTTGTTGGTAGCGGGGGCCAGGATCGAACTGGCGACCTGAGGCTTATGAGTCCTCCGCTCTAACCAACTGAGCTACCCCGCCGCGCGAACGCGAGTCTAACAATCAGCCTGAATCCTGGCAAGCATCGTCTCTGCCGCACGATCCCACTGCCAGTCCTGGGCTCGTTTGAGCCCTTTGGTAGACCAAGTCTGCCGAGCGTCCTCGTCCAGGAAAAGTGGCATGAATGCAGCAACCCACGCGTCTACCTCCAAAGGTAACACCTGCCCACCCTTCCCTACTACTTCTGGCAATGCGCCTCGATCCGAAACCAAAACCGGTGCCCCAGCCGCCATCGCTTCCAAGGCTACCCGTCCAAAGCCTTCATACAACGATGGAACAGCCACACCTACCGCATATTGGATCAGCGCATCACGTTCTGCATTATCAAACTCACCGACATGTATAACACCGGTCGTTGATAGATCAAGCCGCTTCCCCCAACCTTCTTTTCCAGCGATCACTAACTTCACATCTTCACCTACCTGCAGACGCAATCGCTTCCAAACTTCCAACAAGAATTCTAGGTTCTTGCGCGGTTCAATCGTTCCAAGTGCGAGGATGTAATGCACGCCCTCAGGAACACTTTTTGGCCACGCATGTCTTTCTGGACCGATCGTCACACCTTCTCCCGTCGCAGTGATCTGCTTCGTCGTAAATCCAAACTGCTTCATCAAATCCCGCTTCGTCGTCTCACTGACACTAAAAATATGCGCCGCACGCTTTAGCCCATTCGTAAACAACTTCGTCGTACGCCAACGCTGGAAAGAAGATTGCGGAAACCACTCTGGATGACCAAAAATTGCAACGTCATGTACCCAAGGATAGATCTTCCCTCGTAGCCAAGGCGAAACAGCTCCACTCGGCACAATCCACCCATCGAGCTTATGACCCCATTGGAAGGTGAGCAGGGTATTCGTACGGCACGTCACAAGCTCGATTGAATACGCCCAGGCACAAGTAGCCAGAGCCTCCCATAATTCCCGCGCCGCCTGAGGAACACCCGAACCAGCCGATCCGTCGGTCGGCAACAAACGCAGGTCAACGCCTAATTTCATTTGGTATCCGCCGAAACACGTGCACTGGTCGGCGTCGGCCAGTTAAATGCATCGAACGCCCAGAAAGTCAGGGCTTTAGCATCTTGAAAACGAGCAAAATGATTCTCACTCCCCAGTACAACGGAAATCACTTCGCCAGAACCTTCTTTTCGTGTAGCTTGCGCGAGACAAAAGCCCGCTTGAGGCAGTGAACCGGTTTTAGCCGCCACAATGCGATACGGATCTTTATTCAAAAACGACCCTAACAATAAATTGGTGGAATTGATTTCAATCGATTTTCCCGTAGCTCGGTTCGGCAAACTCAACGCTGAGCGCTCGGTTGTTTCGCGAATCTCCGGATACGACAAGGCCGTGCGCAAAATAATCGCTACATCTCGCGCTGAAGCCTGGTTCTCAGGTTCGAGTCCGGTTGGATCGACAAACACGCCTTGCAGCAAATGCAAATCGCGAGCCTTTTCATTCATGCGTTGTACAAAACCCTTCATGCCACCCTCGGACGTTCTCGCGAGCGTGTTTCCGGCAATATTTACCGAACCAATCAAAAGGGCCCGAAACAGCTCGCGACGTGTAAACCTCCCGCCAATCGGCAAGACCGTCTTCCCCTCTCGTGGATCGTCCTCAGCCAAGACCGTGACAAGCTCATCCATATCTGGATGATCATCAAGCAGCGTCATGGCCGTCACTAGCTTGGTAAGGCTTGCAATCGGGTGAGGATCATTTGCCTCTTTTTCAAATAATACCCGACCCGTAGCGACATCAATGACACAGGCCGAAGCAGCGGACACATCGACCCCTAGACGTTGAATATCAATTTTTCGAGGAATTGGGGCGGTTGGAGCTACGTAACGTGCCGCTGGAAGGGCATCAACTGCAGCCACTGCCGTTGGAAGATCCCGTGCGAGTGGGGCTTGAAGCGCGAGAAGAGCGCCTAGGGTCACAAAGGACTCAGCAAACATGGGACTATGATACCTGCGACGGGGTTAATTCGTCGAGGATTTGCACCACGGTTGGCGACTGACGCAGGGTTTCGTAATCTGGCAG
>CAZENZ010000031.1:0-13790 GCA_964513705.1 uncultured Gammaproteobacteria bacterium | reverse complement strand
GCCCGACCTGCGCCGCGTGACAACACACCCACACTCGGGTGTGTTTTTGAATATGTAATAGCATTACCTTGACAAAACGCCATTTTTATGATACTTTCCCTCCTCATTTTGAAATAAAGAGGGATGGCAAACAACAGCGCAATATACGACAATACGTCGCGTGTCTAATGTTGTTCGTCAGACGAGCTGGTGATCTGGTAGTCAATCCAGACATTTGTCTCAAACGAGAATGACCGAGCGCCATCTGCTTGTCCACATAGGGCGGAAAAAGATGGAGGGTACTTGCATGAGTGCCGTAGCTCGCAGAGATGTGAGCAGAATGCAAAAAAGGAGCGTACTTCACATGTCGAAGACCATCGAACAGCCCGCCGTGTGTCGCAGCATCAGCCTCAAGATCGAGGACGCCGAGAGCTGGGGAACGCGTCACGGGCAGTTCATCACGCCCGTGGCCATCCCGGGCGCGACGCGGCCGGTGTCCGAGTTCCTCGGCCTCATCTGCCCCGGCGCCAAGATCGAGCATCTCGGCCGCACGGAGATGGTCGCCGTGGGATACGGAGTTCGACCCTCCAGTCTGTTCTTCCAGGCGGTGCACCAGGCCTTCGCCAAGCACCACCCGCTCGCGCTCCGGCCCGAGGTCCTCATGCACCTCATCACGAGCACCGTCGCCGAGACGGTGCGGCGGCACCCTGAGGAGTACCGGCACCTCTTCACCACGGCCGACGCGAAGCAGCTCATCGAGGTCCGGCACGACGGCCTGGTGCGCGGCAACCCCTCGAGCCCCTGGCACGAGGTGTTCCCGATGTTCAACGCCGGTCTGCGCGAGAAGGTTCCCGCCGGGATCATGGACCACATGCTCCCGGGCTTCTCGACGGCCACCATCGAGACCGACGCGGCCGCGATGGTGTCCTTCATGGACGCCGCGAGCAAGTTCTACGACTACAAGACGCACACCATGTGCGGCATCCCCGAGATCCGGCTCCTCGGCACCCCCGAGGACTGGCGGAAGCTCAAGAACGCCGCCGCGATGCTCGCCGAGACCTTCTCGAAGCACCTCGGCCTCTACTTCCAGCACCTCCTCCCGGTGCTCGCCACCCTCGCCGACCAGGCGAACGGCGCGCCCCAGGACGACGAGTTCTGGAAGTCGATCTACAAGTTCAAATCCGTGTCCGGGACCGACACCTTCAACGGCTGGATCGCCGCCTTCCTGAACTACATCCAGACGCCGGAAGTGAAGGCCACGCAGTACACCAAGGCCACCAGCGGCGAGCTCGTACAGAAGGCGGACGACCTCTTCGACTGGAAGGATCAGTGGGACGAGAGGAGCCGGCGCATGAAGGGCCTCCCCTCCGGCTGCGCCCCCTCGCACGTCTCGGTCGTGCCCTTCATCTGGGACTACCTCGGCACCGAGATCCGAATGAGCTTCGTGGGCGGGGTGCTCGGCATCGACAACGCCGACGGCTACCTCACCCCCGTGCTCTCGTACGGGATCCTCGAGCCCGCCAAGTAACGCGGGCCCGTCGATCGCTTCTACCGAAGTCCTAGTCAGATTCAACATCTGCCTGGGACTTCTTTTGTTATACAAAACACACGAATAAAATGCACAAAAACAAAAAGCGCACCCGAACGGCGCGCGAGCAAGGGCGCTCGTGGCCGTGCGGATGCGCGCACGTAAGGATCAGGTGGCAATGGCGGTCATGATCATACCAACCATCGACCAGTCGACCGCGTTCGAAGCGGGATCGAGCAGGTCGCCGAGACGATGCACCTCGACGTACGTGCGTTCCGTATCTTCGACGACGCCGTGCACCGTTCCATTCTTCTCCTGCTTCCGCAGATTCTCAAGCTCCGCCTCGGTCACTTCACACGCAAAGACGTGCGCCTGGTGAACAGACAGCGTGCCGCAGAGCTGGCGCGCGCCGATCCTACGAAGACGAGACGGCTCGACGCTGAAGCCCGTCTCTTCGAAGAGCTCATGCGCAGCCGTGACGAAAGGATCTTCGCCCAGCTTCCACGACGATCCGCCGGGAACTTCACGAATGAACCCGTCCGCCGTGCGAGCCGGACTGCGGAACTCACGGATGAGCACCACTTCGGTGTCCATCAACGCGGGTCGTTTGCAATACGCCACGATGGTCGCGATGTCGGGTCGCGCGACGATGAACTCGTTCGTCTTGTTGCGGCCTTCGCTCGTGATGTGCACGTCGACGTAAAGCACGTAGGCGAACGTGAAGTTCTTGGTCGGCCCAACGCGGAACGCTCGGAGCAGCCGCGCGCCATCGAGGCGGTTTCCCGCGTGCTTCACGGCCTGCATCCAGCTCTGAAAATGCGGGAGATTCCAGATGTGGAGCGGCACCATGCGTTCGCCGCCGGTACGTTCCGCGCCCGCGCCGATCCGATCGACGGCGGCTCGCAACGTATCTTCGAGCGTCGAGTACACAGGAACGTTCTCGAGCTTGCCGTGGTGAGCGAGGTAGCGCATCTGCGGCGCGCCTTCGGGGTAACCAAGAATGGCTTTGCCCGAGTCATAGAACATGCCGAACTCGACGTTGGTCGTGAGGGCCGGAAGCTCCTTGGAGCGCGGCACCCAAAAGACCACCACGTCCGCCATATTCAGGTGAGCGTATTCCCACTCGACCTGCGTGTCGTAGCCGTGGCTCCAGTCCCCATTCTTGGGAAGAGGGACAAAAACCACGCCATCGTAGCCCATGTCTTCGAGAGCCTTGAGCGCAGCGGGCCGCCAGTTGGGATCCGACGGATCACGCGGCGAAGGCCCGGCGAGGAAGATGGACTTCGAGAACTGCGACGGCGGTTGTTCGGGTGCGTAGACGATCTGCATGTTGGACATAGGGGCGACCTCAACATTCGTTGGTTTGAGTGAAAGACCATGCGAGATACCCACTCGCGAAGGGGTCAGGATGACAAGATACTGTGACAAGAGGCAAAACGTGCGTCAATACATAAAACCGATTTGGGAGAAAGTATAAGGGAGGCCTTCCTACGTCGGCCTCAAACAGAACTTCGCTCTGCTCTTCAAGTACAACGTGGACACGCTCTGGGTGCCCAAGCGACTGCTCTTCAAGGGCTTCGTGGACAACTGGAGGGAGTGGAGATTCTCGCAAGACTTCAATCATCCCGTGCTCGCACGGACGTACTTCTTCCTGGGAGTGGTAAACGTGCAGGCCTACGCAGCACCGTTGCCCTTTCAGGTTGAAGAGAGTGCCGAAGGAGTACTGGGATTCGTGAGGCGGTTCCTGCCGATCATTGGCAACAGGATCAGCCGAGACGGCCACCACTTCGAAAATCACAAGAACTTCGGCGTGATCGACGGCCACTTCGTGATCGTGGACTATGCCGGCCCCAAGGTTCAGTCCATTTTGCGAGAATGCGCCAATGAACTCGTGCACGACTTCCCGCTCACGTAGCCTCTCGTAACAAATGAAGTCCTCTTCCGCACTCGCAGCAGCGCGCCAGCCTTCTTGCCTGGACCCTGCCTCGGGTGCGTTTTTGATTAATTACTAAAGTCCTTCCATCGTCGAGCTGAAAGAGTAGCGCGGCTCTGAGCTCATGCCACGATTTTGTTTGAAATGAAGCATAAATCAAGCGGACCCCATCTCCAACGCCAGACCGGAACACGGTAGAAGAACATTGGATGAATGCACCTAGACTACTTTTGCGGGATTTTTCTGCGCCTCGGAAACGGGCAGATCGGACGACGCCATATCATCATCAATCGTTATCGAGGCTTTCTTTTCAAGAATCGGATCGTAATCGCTTATATTATCTATCCTATAACCAACCGAGTAGTTTACAAAAAATGCGTCCGCAATCAGATCCACTGAAGCCTCCCTCCAATCTGATCCGAAGAGCTGTGAGGCGACCTCGTCACTCGCCAACCACCTCACGACCCCATGGTGTCCAATCGCGTATACTTTTGGATCTGTGGCAATTTTAACAAGACGTGTTCCCGGTCTATAGGTTACGTTTCCTCCTATCGGGATCTTTACAAGATCCTGGTCGTCAAGAAACTTAACTGCCGGCTTAGATCCGCCCGATGGAAACCATGTATCGAAAGTCTGCTTATTAGGAATAACGTAACGCTTATCATTTTTCGAATACCAATAGAGGGAACTTCCGCTCCCTTTGATCAGGCAACCTTTTCTCAGGGAACCTAATTCTTGTCTTCCAGGTTCTACATAATAATAATCAGGGGCGGGATTCACCACTCGAAAAAGAGCTTGTCGATACCATTTCTCTCTAGCAGGATCTTCCTCTAGAAAAAAGGCCACTATCAACCCAGCGACTGGTTGACTATCGACAAGCTGAATTCTTGAAAGCGCCCTGTGAACGTGGTCGGCGGAATGCAGGCCGGCATACCTCAAAAAATCATATAATACATCTACTGCACCGAGATTGCTCGAATCCACATCCTTCTGAGTGAGTTCATTTAAGATAAAGCTCGCGAGTTCGTAGTGACTTCTGAATCGTTGACTTGTTTGCAATGTGCGTTGAACAATAGCCTGCCCGAGCTGAATCAAGGCCAGTTCCCCTGTATGAGCCAACCCATTTAATTGATCCAGGACTTGATATTCAGCATCCGACAAGGCAGCACCGGAATTACTTTTATAGGTCAAATCATGTTCAACCTCAGCCCATGCATGCATGAAGACGCTCGCAACCTGTATTTCTATAATTTCTCCACCGTAAGCAGAAAATTTTGAGCACAGTGCCTCGGGAAGCTGTACGCGATAATGCACAGCTCTATATCCAGGAAACCTATACCGCGGGTTACTGGAGCTATGAACAATTTTTTTAACTACATTAAAGTGCGAGCCAATGAGCTGATCAATTCGTTCCTGGTCTCCGGGAAAGTATAGTGCGATTCTGGTTCCGGCTAAATCAACTACATCTGATCGGATCTCTTCGGCAGAAACGTAAACAAATAGCTTTTCAAGCTGACGATTGGTAAGTTTTGCTCGTAACGCATCGGGGGCCTTGGCACGATGAGAGAATATAGCCTTTATACCAGCAGATTCACACATTTTTTGACATTCAGATTCGCAAAGTTCAGACAGTCGCTCATAAAAGTTGAACTCTCTTCTATATTGCTCAACAAAATCTTGAATGACGTCCATACACTAATGAAATTAGCCTCAAAAATCTAAAAGATCAAGGAAGCGCTCAGTTATCACTAGTTCATCAAACGAAAAAGATTCCATTGCCGGAATCTTTTTCTATGGTAGCCCAAGTGGGAAATTGTTGGAATGAGCTAATAGGTCAACTGGAACAGTGGTATATCTTTGGCAGAACCCATAAACCGTCTCTAAGAATAGCGTCTCCGATCAATTAAAAGCCTGGTTACATCCTACCAGGGAGGAATGAGATCAGCTCATTACACATCTAACAATCAAGATTTGGTCTTTTGGGTATGATTAATGGGTGGCGGATGGAGACTACTTACCGATTGAGCCATTAGTTATTTCTACGATTATTCCGAACATCGCTTCTTGAAATATAAGGAACTTTTGATTTATTTCGTCAACCTTTTCGTTAGAGAACGATACTTTGTTGTCAGATACTTTGGTGGAATGCTTGGTACTGGTACCCCTTCGAGGAGAATCGGTTAATGCTATGTAGATCTCTGCAACTGACTGAGAAAGAAGACTTGCCGCAACCGAGTTAGCCTGAAGAAGCTCTGATTTTTTTCCCAGCTCAATCAGCATAGCTGAGCGAGATCGTAAGCGTTTCAATGGCGCGCGTATAGAAGTCAGTCCTTGTTTTACTTCCGCTACAGCGACCTTCTTAATGAATAGCTCAGAGTCCTCAAGAAAACCGTTAAAGTACTTAACAAGAAGCTCACCGTTTGCTTTGCTCAATTCATCGCGCTTAGTAAGCTGCCTTGATACGTAGAGTCCAATAATCACGGTAACCGCAAGAGAGACTATACCTACCGGATCTATCTGCAGGGAGACAGTTCTACCGATAGAGAACTGGTGCCATCGCGAAAGCATTAAGAAAATAATACCCCCAACTGGAATACCGACGATAAACCCTACAAATTGTAGAGACAGGTTTATAGACCATCTTTTAGCTAACATAGGGTTATTCCGGCAGCTTATTAGCCTCTCGTATATAACCCGCTATGTCATTAAGCAAGTATGGCTCTTCAGTCGAAATGATCTCCAAGGTTTGAATAACCGAAGCCTCTTCTCGAATCCTTGCCAAACCACCAAAAACCTCCTCCAAAAAACTCGTACCATAGCCAGCTGTGCCATCAAGGTTGATAGTCAATTTCTCACGTTCGCTAACCGCCTTATCAAAAGCGGGTAATAAAACCTCCTCTCGGAATTGTTCACCCGAAAAAGGCCCTTCTTCTCTGTATCTTGGGCCAGGAGTAAGCGAAAAAGATTTTGCAATTGATATTTCTAGCATATATTCCATTTCTGATTTTCATTTGTTGAATCTAACTCCCAGTAAAAAAAGGTGCCCCTGTAAACATTACTTAACAGGTTGTACTTATTGTTGGCAACATCCGCGCTTACATTATTGGTTATGATTTGAAGATTACTGATTTGGTTCCTATCTAGCACCTCCTTTATCCCGGGCAGACCCTTGCCTCGAAAGGTGCTACCCGTAACCGTAAGGTGAATCTTCCCTTCAAGCAATAGCCTAAGGTTTTCTTCATCGGTAGTCATGCCGAAAACCTTTTTTATCTTCTCTTGCCATCCATGCCATTTACCAAAACCATCTTTCTCTCGCAGGCTGGAGAAGATCCCTACACCATGATCCAGAAAGGCGAACTCCACTTTCTTTAAGGCCTTGTTACGATTTACCGACAGCCACCAATGTTTTTCTCCCTTTCCTCGGGTAGAGGCGTGATTATTGGTGTTATGCATCAACTCTACCAAAACTCGTTGCAATCCTCGACAAGCGCGCTTTTCTCCCCAAATGGCCTCAGAAGCCGTGATCATGATCATGAGGGCCGCCACGGGATCTACTGCTTTTCTAGCCTGAGCCAAGATTTGATTGTCTCTAGTGATGTCATATTCTTCCCTCTCTACTTATTCTTTCCCGAGGTGATCAAAAAAGCCTGACTCGATAAATTGCTTCTTAACTCCACTATCATGCGGGAAATCACCATCGAACTTCACTCTATTTGCTTGAAACTTAATCATGACTGACAAAAGCACTGCTATCGCACCATAATCTACACTGGATACGTGCTTTAGCTCTACAAACACTTTCCTACGTCTTAAAAGAAGCTCCTCGAGCTTGTTTAGGAAGGCAATGACTAGTTCGGTATTCTTTGTGAATGAAAGTGGATTAGGGGCCGGTACATGCTCATAAGAGGCGTACTTCTTGATGTCAGAGCGTTCTTTGCTATTCTTGTGTTCGAAGCTCCTATTTTTCTTCTTTAGAAAAGAAATGCGACGTTGACGCTTTTTTAGGGCCTTGCGCGCTACTTTTCTGGAGTAGTTTTTATATTTTTTAGTTTGAAAAAGTCGCTTCATTTACCAAAAGTTAACCGATCATCCATTTAACCGCAAGCAAAAACTCCAATATTCGAGTATTGACTTGAAAATATACGTCGCTGGGTCAAAAATACAAGTAGTTATGCAACAAGGCCGCAAGCTTTTTGATGGCAAAAACCAATCCTCCGTCCTCCAGAAACTAGAGGAGGCTTTTATGCTCGGCTCAACTGACGTAGAAGCCTGTATTTATGCGGACATATCTCCTTCTGCGCTCTACGAGTATCAAAAAGACAACGAGGTATTTCTGGAGCGAAAAAAGGCACTGAAGAACCTCCCAACCCTGAGAGCGAAGAAAGCAATAATTGACCGTTTTGAGGAAGACGCCAACCTAGCGAAATGGTGGTTAACAAAAAAACTTCCAGTCGAGTTCGGAGAGAGAATTGAAAAAGACCCTCCTCCTCTAACTTTGGACTTTTGCGAAACAGCGAAAAAAACGGCGGCCAAATACCATCGTCAATAGCATGTTTATCTCCATTTTGCTTTACAGTCTTTGCAAAAACGGTACTTCGGCCAAATAGGGTAAGTAAGCAATACTAAGCCGCAACTCGTAATAGAAAGAACGATGAACAGCCAGCGAGCTTTTAGCCCGCCTGATTTAACGTTTGCAGATTGGCAAATTGGGCAACGGTTAATGAGAGACATAGTCTGTTTAAGAATAAACAAAAGGACACCCCTGAGGTGTCGAGACCCAAACAACATAACCGTGAAGTTGTGTCGCTTGTTTTATCAGGAGTGCCCTTCATGACGCACCACAACTCCTGCAAAACAAGCCGCCCGAGGCGGTTACAGTTAAAATTGTTTGAATCTCGACAATGACAATTTGCCTTCTTTGATGTAGAAAGTCAAAGAGTATGCATGGTGTCGAGAAAATAGCCCGCCTGAAGGCGTTATGGGTGATGCAAAGAATCAAAAGCAACGCCGTTTTAAGTTTGGATGAGGGTGGAAAAACCTATTATCAGCTCAAGGGTACGCAAGCCCTAATGGCAGACGGAACTATAATCACCGAGGATGAACAGGATCTGGTGATGCGGGCGTTAGCTACCAACAATGCGATCAATATTCTTGAACAAAAAACCAGCCTAGTAGATACCATGGGAGCCTTAGGAGGAGCCGCTTTGATTCCTTCTGGATACACACTCAAAATCAATCCAGACCAATTTGATGCCGTTTGGAATAGATACAAAATCAATATTGACGATGAGGAGATTCCTGACGGCCAGCCTCAGGAAATGACGTTTTTTGATCCGATAAAACGTCAAATCACTTACGGGGACAGGGTGGCTACTATTCCGAACGATGGCATGGCGGAAAGTTTTTGTAAGTTTATGTATGGTATACCAATAAATAAGAGCGTTTCGTGGGATATTATCCATGCGGCTGTATGGCCAAATGAAGAACCGGATGCAAAGTCTCGGAGAACGATCTATGACTTAGGACGGCGATTAAATGTCCTAGTACTTAACAAGCTGGGCATCAAAAAGCTCTTTGCTTGGAAGCATAAGAGCTTCATGAGGGAAAAATGACTCACTTGTGACTCACATTGCCACAAGTAGTCACCAACAGGGTCTATACCCTGTTTTTCATGATCTCGTTGGATCAAATCCGAAGACTGGATCCAAGCCTTGCCGATGTGTCGGATGAGGAGCTTTTGAAAATAAGGGAGACGTTATACGGGCTTGCGAATGTGATTCTGGATACTTGGCAAACGAAGAAGATATTTGA
Organism: uncultured Gammaproteobacteria bacterium; assembly: GCA_964513705.1. Classification (GTDB taxonomy): domain Bacteria; phylum Patescibacteriota; class Patescibacteriia; order 2-12-FULL-60-25; family 2-12-FULL-60-25; genus JAGOTP01. Next base: position 4,539 of record CAZENZ010000031.1, on the reverse strand, counting down.
CCTATCGGCTAATACAACTGCACCAAGGCCTTAATTTCGTTTACAATATCCTTACTATGTCGATTTTGCAGAAGGGCCAAGACTCCTCCTGTTCAAAGCCGCGGTGTATTATTTATTGCCGCGTATCATCTCTGGAGCAGGTGGCTAATACTAGCCTCGAACATCAAGAAAAATGCTGCCGTGAGTACGCATTTAGGAATGGATGGGAGGTGGTAGAGCCTCTTTTCATTGAAAAAGGAGAGTCTGCAAAAACGGCTGATAGGACAGAGTTTTCAAAGGCTATTAACTTCGCTTCAACTCAAAAAAACAAAATCCGTTATTTTGTTGTCTACAAGACAGACCGCTTTGCAAGAAATGCAGAAGATCATTTTGCTGTAAGAGGCATATTGCGTCGCTCAAACGTTGAACTGCGTTCAGCGACGGAGCAATTTGATGAATCTCCGATGGGAAAGGCGATGGAAGGAGTGGCGGCCGTGTTCGCAGAGTTGGACAACAGTAATCGCAGCGTCCGTTCAAAGGATGGAATGGTAAAGAGAGTTAGGGAAGGTATCTGGGTTTGGCTGCCCCCTTTGGGCTATAAAAAAGTAGCACATGGTAAAGAAACTAATATAGTCCCCGATCCAGAGCGATATTATTACATCAGAGAGATCTTTGAACTGTATGCCAAAGGCACATACACTTATCAGGGTATCGCGGAGCACATCGGAACTCGCGGTTTACACACAAAAGCAAACAAGCATCCAAGTGCCCAGTTAATAGATAAGATCTTACGAAACTCTGCGTACTGCGGGCGTATTGAAGCTTTTGGGGAGGTAAATCGTGGTTCCTTTGAACCCATTATTGCTGAGGCACTTTTTGAGGCGTGTAAAAGCGTGCGCGACGGCGAACAGCTAAAGCCCAGGTCTGCTAACAACCCGATCTTCCCGCTTAGACGACAGGCTCTTTGCAGCGAATGTGGGGCCTTCCTAACTGGCAGTAGATCCAAGGGGAAGCTGGGAACCCGTCACGCCTACTACCATCACGGAACAAAGAAATGCCCTGTCTCCCGTTCAATACCAAAAGCGGCATTCGAACAACAATTTGTCGAGCTGCTAGATTCGATTATCCCAGATGAAAAGTACGAGACGCTATTCAAAGCCATCGTCTTAGATGTATGGAAGGAACGCTATAGGAAGTTTGATCAATTAAATGGTCAAGTTAGGCAAGAGATATCAAAACTTGAACAAGAACGGCAGCGGGTATTTGAGCTACATCGTCAGGGCCGGTATAGCGATGACGAGTTTATTGAGCAGAAAAATCTGGTAAATGCACGACTCGCGGGAAAGCACACATTGATCCAAGATAATCGCGTTAGAGAAATTGATATGGAGGCTGCTTTGGAATACGCTTTTTATTTCGTCCGCAATGCATCTAAGGTCTGGTTAGAGGCAGGTTACGCTCAGCGTGTGAACCTTCAAAAGCTTATTTTTGCAAAACCCATTCCGTATGACGGGCAAAACTTTGGAACCCCTGATTTATCGCTAGTCTATCAACAGAAAAAGACTCCGTTGTCGGAATCTTCTCCTGTGGTAGCCCCGAAGAAACTTATTACGAACTTCCTGCGTCTGAAGGTGGATTTATTACCCGCTATCAAAACCTGCCGCGAGGATATTTCCACCTTTCTTTCAAAGGAATCTACGAAACCTTCCCTTGCTGTTACCTACTAGAAAAGCGTAGCATAGAGCTATATGGATATTTCCAAGAAAGATAACCTAACGGATTTGGCTGAAACCCTGCCAAAGACTCCCGCACCTTCTAGTCAGGCAAAGCCCGGAACCGTTATTTCTACGGATGGAACGAGGGTTACTTTAGGGGCAGGAGGCGTTACAAAGCCTGCAGTATCCCCTCCTCAGAGAGGCACGAACCTGTTTAGGGGTAAGAAATAAAGCGCGTTTTTCTCTTTTCATTCGGTCGCGTTCTTTGATTAATTGATTTTTATTCAAAGTCTTGACCCCTAGCAGCTGGTTTACATGTATCAAGAACAGCTCTCAATTCTGAGAGGTCATTGATGATTTTCCGGATAAACGCTCGTTGGCACAGAGCCAATGCTGTTATTACACATGTTTTTATTGGCTTGCCATGCGGCAAATGCCTGTAACGAACCTGCTAAGACCTGCAATAATCCTATAACTACCGTAACGCTAATCAGAACCTTGGCGAGTCTGAGGTTGGATTTTGCAGTAGCATCATTGCTAGCAGCTAACTTCTCATTGGAAGCAATTGTTCTCTCGACATCGTCTTTCATGGCCTTGATCATATCGCCTCCAACTCCGGCCAAGTTATACGATAATCGATGCATCGCCTCGGTCATTTCCCTCGAAGACTGTGCAGTAAGCAAGCCAACAGCGATCCTTACCTCATCGTGATTATCAGGATTAAGGCTCTTAACACCTTCGGCAGCCTTGATGAGACCCGCCTCTATCTCTTTTGGATTCATAGGTTTTAGCGATGTGCGAAACGATTAAATCAGAGCTTAGGCTTTGTTACATATACCGCCATTCCTCCTATTGTATCGACAGGTCCGATCGTGCGACGTTCGATAACTTCTAATCCTGCTTGATTCATTTCCTTGCGAAAAATTGAATCTGATATCTTATAGTCCCCTCTTGAAAGATCTATCGTATTATCACCAGAGATGTTTCGATTCTCTAATAAAGACAACTCGTCCAGAAATCGTGCGGCTTTTTCGTTAGCAAGTTTTATTTCCCCAGATCTAGCGAAATCATCAATGGTCGTACAATGCCTTAAGACCAATTCAATCTGCTCATGTGATTTGAGTTCGTTTCCAGCTTTTTCGACTTCATAGAGATCGTCTAACAGCGTTTTAGCTTCTTCCTGGGCAAGATATTCCTGTCCAATGCGCTTTGCGCTTGCAATGACGTGCGAGTACCAAATAACTGCTTTTAACTTTCTATCTTTTTCGTCTTTGTATTCTGGAAGAAACTCATCCGAAACGATGTACACTCCATCTTTTGTAAGCTGGGAAACGACAGCAGATAAGTAGACTTTCGTAGGCTCTCCTTTCCCAATGTGATGATGGACGCCCTGGCTGTAAAATACATCAACCTTCACTGGATGGATGTACGAAATGAAATCCGATTGAATAACATGAACGTCATCACCCAGCGAGGAAATTTCAGATTGAGCATAGCGCACAAACTCTGAATCGTGATCTATGCCCGTGAGATGAATATCCGAAATTTGAGCTATTAAAGGCAATATTCTCGCTGGACCACATCCAATTTCTACGACTTCTGCAGTTCGATCGGTTGGCTTGTATGTCTCAATTAGTTCTTTAATCACCCGATCCGAAGCAGAGATATATAAATGTTCGAACGTGATGATTCGATTATAGTCTTCTGGAGATATAATCTTTGAATAGGTAGCTGTTTTCATTGGCATAATTGAGCTAATTTTCCTATTTGAATGAAATAATCTTTCTGCCGGATGTTAAATGCTCATCAATTCAAGGATAAGTTGCTTGTTAGGATTATGGTTTTGTAGGGCGGCAAGATATTCTGATTTTGTGAAGGCCTTGATTGACTTAATGTCTTGATCAGATGCCATCGTTTCAAACCTATTCGCTATCTCCTCTGAAGAGATATTCAGTACTACTTCAAAATAAAAACAGATATTTGTTCTTCGCTCTAAATAGAGCGAACGAAGATAAGAGTCCGCGATATCCTTTTCAGTAATCAAAGCCTCTTCTTCAAGTTCTTTATACATAGATCGAAAAATATCATTTCCATCTCTCACTTCTGGTTCTGTTTCCATGATTCCTCCAAGTAAATCGATGGTATTCATGTTCATGGATTTTCCAGAAAGTTCGACCATTAAGTAACGATCATCCGAGGTTCGAACCGTAGCCGTCGTATAACAACCTTTACGGTAGTAGTCTTCTGGAAGGTCTAAAAAACCAGGAACATCAATGAGACCGTCTCTCACTTTGTATTCGAGAATACTCAGATCAACTGTTAAGGTATTTTGATCTTTATTGAAAGAATTCAGCCGATAGGAAAGTCCATTATAGATAGTTCTCCCTTCTTCAGCGGCTCGTTTAAGTTTTTGTTGCCAAAGATCCTCCAGCTGGCTCTCAATACCTGGATCGATCTTGCGATTCGAATCACTTAGAGTCACTTTTAGATCTTTGGGGGTGAATTTCCCCAACACCAATACTTTGGGCTGTAACATGCCAATTACTATAGGCTTACTGCCACTTTTGAACAACCTTTCTGAGTTCTAACAAAAGCCTCATAATTAGAGGAAAACCATATGCCCTCCTCCAATCCTGCTCTCGAAGCCGCATCCCTCGTTGCTCGCCTCCAAGAGAGTTTTGGGATGGATGGAAATAACCAAGCGAACGAGCTAGACCTTTCAACCCTACGCTACGTTGTATACGCCCGTAAAAGCACGGACAGTAGCGAAAAGCAGGAACGGAGCATCTCTGATCAGTTACATGCCTGCCGTGAGTTTGCGGATCGTTTAGGGCTTCGGATTATA
>CAZENZ010000030.1:0-13906 GCA_964513705.1 uncultured Gammaproteobacteria bacterium | reverse complement strand
AACTTCTCCCGCAAATATTCGATCTGACCGCTCTCATCCTTGAGTCTCTCAATGACCGGCCTCGTCGGTTCTGGTGTCGGCTCTTCTCCCAATCGTGTCTTCACCAAATGATCTCGGTCCCCTGGCTCCGAAAGCGCATCAAATACCCTATCTTCTTTCGGAACGACGTATTTTCTGTGATTTGTAGTGATACCTGCAAAAGCCTCATCAAAATCCTTACGACGGGCCTTGAGACGATCAGGTTGATTCTCTCGTCCAACCATGGACGCCAACCCGCGAAGTCTCTCTACGGCCGCCTTCAGTGCCGCGACCGTTTTTACGGCACTTCCAGTTCCTGCGACTACTTCCGCGCGAGCTTTGCGATATCCTTCGAAAATATCGATGACATGTTCGCCGTATGCATCTGATTCATCCTGTTCAAGCAACGAAAACGCCTTGGCAACCTCATCGATCCTGTCCTGATCAAATTCCGGGTATTCATTAATTTTCAAACGACCCTTCGTGCTATCAAATTTGCTTAAGAACTCGTCGATTTCTTTCAGGAATGGCTGAATGTCTTTTTCGGTTGCATTCACCGCTTCAATCTTCACATGATCCCCAAAACGCTTGATGGCGGCATCCCGTCTTTCAACCACCTCCCGATAGTCGTCATCAGCTTCTGCAATCGAAGGCGGAACATCGTTATTCAAACGAAGTTCAGCACTAATCACTCGATTGGCGCGATCCAACTCGGCCATACACTTCGCCAAATCCACCTTCAGACCATCTAACTTTGCTTTTGCTGAATCAATATCGATGCGAACGAGCTCAATTTGGGGTACGAGACCATCTCTTTCCAGCGTCATGCGGTCAATCACCGCTTGATCAGGCGTACCCGAAGTCTTTCCAGACTCAGCCAAGATCGCGGCGTTTAGTTCCGCAACACGTGAGGTGAGCTTATCCAAAGCTCCATCGACTTTTTCTAGTTGGTCCTTTTCTGCCTCCGCACGTTCGACAAGTCGTCGCCAGTTCTCGCCTTCACGTTCTTTTTCTTCGGCCAAGATAACAGCCGCTTCGTACTTCAATCGAGGTGGACGCGGCTTGGAAGTTGCGATGGACATACAACAAAGGAAAGATCAGTGGTAGTATACTGTTATGGCACGTAAACAACAACGTAATTTAGCAAACGCCGCGCGCGTCTTAGACGAAATCAAAGCCCAACGCCTTGCGCTTCAGGCTAAAATCAAGGAAATAGAAGTCGAGGTTGAGGCGTTGCACCGCAAACAAGAGGCCTTACAGGATGAAGAGGTGATCAAACAGACTCGTCGCAAGTTGCGTTATCCCGTCGTCTAAGCAAAAGTAGAGCTTGTACGCTCTCTTTTTGTCTATGGACGTCAAAATCGAAGCTAGCTGGAAAGAAAAGCTTGACGCTGAGTTTGCACAGCCCTATTTCGAAGCACTCACCCGTTTTGTGCGTGACGAATATCAACGATCGACGATCTATCCACCACCCGCGCTGATCTTCAATGCCTTTGCGCACTGCCCATTTGATCACGTGCGCGTCGTCTTACTCGGCCAAGACCCGTATCACGGTCCTAGTCAGGCGCACGGACTCTGTTTCTCCGTCCAAGACGGGGTGCGACCACCGCCCTCGCTCCAAAACATCTTCAAAGAGGTACACGATGATATCGGCACAGCGATTCCTACCTCAGGCAACTTGGAGCGCTGGGCAGATCAAGGCGTGTTTTTACTAAATGCCACGCTCACCGTACGCAAAAGCGAAGCCGGATCTCATCAAGGAAAAGGCTGGGAAACGTTTACCGATGCCGTCATCAAACTGCTCGCTCAAGAAAAAGAACATCTGGTGTTTCTCCTTTGGGGAAACTACGCACGACAAAAATCCGCATTGATCGACAAACAAAAACATCTGGTCCTAGAAGCCCCCCACCCCTCCCCTTTTTCAGCCTATTCAGGTTTCTTTGGCTGCAAACATTTCAGTAAAACCAACACATATCTCGCGCAACACGGATTCATGCCTATCGACTGGTGACGACCTATGGCACGACCGTGACGGTCGGCTTATCGGCCCCCTTGAGTTGGACTCACAACCCCTGCCCATTCTGTAGAGGCAAGACAAACGATTGCTGGTTTCGAGCCACGGAGAGCTTGGTTATGTCCGTTGGCAAAGCTGACACTCCAATCCCACCCGCTAACTCGTTCACAAAACACTTCACCTTTGGCGGACTACGAAATGCGTACAAGATCTCGCTATTCCAGTCCAAACGATCGATCACCGCCGAAGACGAGGTAGCACAATTCTCCTGTGAGAGGTGCGGCGTAATAAATGCCTCTGATACATCCTGCGAACTCAATCTGAGGTCATTCTGCCTTTCTGATACGTTGGAAAACGTGACAAAATTCAATGTCTTTGGATCGATGTACCCGACCGTTTCACTTCCAGCTTCTACATAATCCGCTGTAGCAGTGAACGTATAGAGACCGTCTGAGCGTTTTTTGAGCGAAAAGGCCTGCATTGTGCCCGGCCCCTCTGCAACTTCAAAACTCCCAATGAATTTCTTTATTCCCTCACTGGAATCATCCGTCGGTTCTTTTACCAGCCAAAAATCTTGCTTCGGTCCATCACCCTTAGCTTCACGCACCAATAGCACATCGTTATCGAGGACGTAACGCAGTGGCAGCATCTCTTCCTGGTTTCTCGACGATTCTGCCGCCTGTTGCTGACAGGCCTTCAAGTCACGTTCACACACATACGCCGTGCCATTACCAAGTCGCGCGGTCCGTAGCTGATTCATGAGATCGTAAATAACAAAACCGGCATACAATACAACGACCACCAAGATACAAGCTTCAACTATCGCCACAATCCAGGGCGCGTCTTGCTTCGCGATGTGTGCGGGTGCTTTTGCAACCTGCGTCTTTGGTTTCAAAGAACGTGTTTTCCTGACCATACACGGACAGTGTACTACGCAAGCAATCCTTTGACATCCTCCCAGGTCAGTGACTCAATCGATTGCGTCGCATCTTGCATGATGGCATCGAACACACCCTGCTTCTTCTTTTGCAGTTCCAGCATCTTTTCTTCGATCGTTTCTTTGGCGACAAATTTATACACATTCACGGTTTTGGTCTGACCAATACGGTGCGCTCGGTCCATCGCCTGTTTCTCTGCTTGTGGGTTCCACCATGGATCGATCAACAGCACCGTGTCGGCTTCGGTGAGCGTGAGACCCGTGCCACCCGCCTTCAAACTCAACAGGAAGACGTTGACCGAGGAGCGGAACTTACTGATTTCTTGGGCGCGGTCTTTGGTCGAACCTTCAATCGTGGCACTCTCAATATTTTCTTTCGATAGTGCATCGCGCACCAAATCAAGCATGGTAGTAAACTGACTGAATACCAGCACTTTGTGGCCACCACCCAATGCCTCATAGATAAATTCGAGCACGCCCTCGAGTTTACCTGACAATACTGGATCACCTGGTAAACGAGGATCTAAGAACGAAGGGTGATCACACACACGACGGAGCTTGGTGAGTGCGGCCAAAATCTCCATCTTCGACTTTTCAAAGCCCTGTTCTTCCACCAAGCGCGTGACATCATTACGAATCTGCTCAAGGGTACGCGTATACAACACCAACTGTTCTGGCGACAAACGACAGGTGATTTCTTGTTCGATTTTTGGTGGCAATTCGCTTGCCATCATCTCCTTAGTACGGCGCAACATGAACGGCTTGAGTTTGCGACGCAACTTGTCGAGCGCCTGCTGATCGTTCCGTTCACGAATCGGGCGAGAATACTGCGCCGTGAAGGCACGCGCACTGCCAAAAAAACCAGGCATCAAGAAATCGAACACTGACCACAACTCGTGAACACCGTTCTCGAGCGGTGTACCGGTCAACGCCAGACGAAAACGTGAAGGAATCGCCTTCATGGTCAGCGCCGTCTGCGTCACTGCATTCTTAATGAAATGCGCTTCGTCCAAGACGCACACAGAGAACATGATTTTCGTATCAAGGTAAAACGGCAAGTCACGCTGCATGAGGGAATACGATGAAAGAATCAGATCGTAATCACCGATCTGTTGGATCTTGGCCTTGCGCTCCGGAGGCGTGCCGTCGACCACCAAAACACGCGCATCTGGGGTGTAGGTCGCGGCCTCTTGTTGCCACACGGACAAAAGCGTCTTGGGACAAATGACGAGAGCCGGAGCTTTTGCTCCTTCTTTTTTTGATGTACGCAACATTGAAAGAAACGCCAATGTCTGAATGGTTTTTCCCAATCCCATTTCATCAGCCAACACCCCACCAAACCCATAGCGCTGCAAAAACGCGAGCCAAGCCACCCCATCTTTTTGATAGGGACGGAGGATCTTATCAAGCACGGGTGACAACGTGACGGATTCGCTGAGTGAACCCCGTTTCACATCCTCCATGAACTGCTCAAGCGAATGCTCAACCCCTTCAAGATGCGCATGGCGCGTGGACTGCACCAGGAACAAGAGTTCTGGCACATGAAACAGACGTGTGCGCTTCTGCCCCTTCCCCTCTTCATCTTCCGCCGCCTTCATCCAATCGATCATCGGCTTGAGTTCGGCACCATTTCCGATACGTGCGAACCGTCCGTTCGGAAGGCGTACATAAGGCTCGTTTGCCCCAAGCGCTTGTTCAATCGCTTTCTTATCAACCTTTGCCTGTTCACAATGCCAATCGACGGAAAAAGAAAACCAATCGACACCTGTTGATTGACGGAACGACACATCCGCCTCGATATCAATCGTGTCGATATCGAACATGGGCTGCGCCGTTTCATCGAGTTCAACACTCACCCGTTCACGCAACTCCTCCAACCCAACACGCACAAATTCAAGCAATTTGTCGGACGGAATATTCCAACGCTTCGTTTCTTCATCACGTTCGATGCCAATCGCCTGAGAAATTTCCTGGATCGCATCTTCTTCGGCAGCCTCGAGACGCATTACAACATCCACCTCAAACCGATCATTCACGACCTGCTCATAGCGCTCTGGGAGTTCGGTATCACCCAATGGGAATTCATATTTCCCATAGCGAGCGACACCTTCAATCGAAAACGCATCACGCAATCGATCATACGAAATACGCCCCACGATTTCGTCCAAGCTGTGACGCTCGGTACGCGAAGGACGTTGTACTTTGTGCTCTTCTTGATCGAGTGAAGCGGCCAAATCATCAATCTCATCATCCGTCACGGCGACGCCGGACTTTTTGGCATAAGCACTCAAGACCTGACTGACACGCTCTTTAGAACCTGGAAGAGTGTTTTTCTCGAGATCGTAGGAAAGCGCCTCAAGACCAAGCGCTACCACGTGCTTACACATCCCCCAATCAAAAGGACAAGTGCAATCAAAGAAGACCACGCGATCCGCTTTTGGCGACAAGCGAAGCGTGGATTCGTAGGTCTCCGTACCAAGTACACGACCCGTGATCAAAATATCGTCATTTTTGGCACGCCGAACGCTGACCCCTTCGACGGATCGGTCCAGAAAATAGGTTTTTCCTCTCTGAAAAAGCTCCGGTTCAACCGTCGTGCGGAGCAGGGCTTCATCAAACAGCATCACGCGATGCTAGCAGAAAACGTTGAAAAAAGCGAGTCACTGGGTCCTTCTGGATTTTGGACCCGCTTTTACGAGCAAAAAAATTGACTTTTATTATTATATGTGGCTCCATAAGGCCACTTAGCAACGGTTTGCTGAGTGTTCGTGTAGGTCGACAAAATCCCTGCACCAAACCCGTTCGAACCACTAGTGAAGAGTGAGGTCAACGTGAACCGTCCGTCCCGTCTCCAAGGCCCTTTCCACGACAGCGGGATGCTGTCCCTCGTTCTGATCGGGCGCGACCCTGCAAAGCATCAGAGCCCCGTCCGCGACGAGTACCAGATCGTCGTCGTGACCCGCGTGCTCGGGCTGAAGCAGCGCGAGCATGAGCTTCGTCTGCTCACGTCGGGAGGGTTCAACGGCGTCCTGATCGAGGACGGCGCGACCCTCCACGCCTTCCTGACTGACGCCACGCGCCTGCAGGCAACGGGCGCCATCCTGGTCGACTACGACCTCGGCTGGGGCGACGAGTCCTACACCTCGGGCGCCGAGGTGATCCAGCTCCTCTACCAGCTCGACTACCGCGGGGTGGTTCTGGCCGCGCCTGCCGGCGGCCAGAAGGTCGAGACCATCAAGGTCTGTGAGCAACAGGACGAGTTGCTCAGGGCCGGCGCGCGAGGCATCGCCCGCTGGACCGATAGCATCATCGGCACCCTGAGAAGCGCGCTGGCCGTCCAGCGCATCCTCTTCCCCTACGTGCGCGCGGCGGCCTGACCGAGCCCTGATCGGCGCGCAGGCCACCCACACAGCACCCACCGTCCGCCCCCGAAGCGTTCCTCGTTCGGGGGCGCTTCGCATTTTAATGGACCGTCGAGTTGTTCATTCAGGCAGGGCGGCATACCATACAGCTATATGAAAAAGGTCCTTCTTGCCGTCGTTATCGTGTTGTTCCTGGTTGTACTCTTTGCGGCGTGGCTCTGGAAACTTGGTGCACCTCCAACGCTCGCCGCATCGACCGCGCGACTTGAAGATGTTCAAGGCCAAGTCGAAACACGAGGCAGCTCAACCGCAACCTGGACAGCTGTTCAAGAAGGTCAGCCCCTGACAGCCGGCACCCAAATTCGCACCGGCGAAACGGGCAGCGTCACGCTGACTGTTTCAGGCGTGAGCCAAACGCGTCTCGCGAGTAGTACCGAACTCAGCATCGACACACTCATTCTCCCACAAGGCGATAACCTGAAGAGTCAGACTGGCCTCACGCTCGTCACAGGGCGTACCTGGTCGCGCATCGTGCGCTTACTCGAACTCGATAGTTCCTACACCATCAAGACAGATGATGTCGTCGCTACGGTTCGTGGCACGACCTTTGAAACCGGGCGCAGTCCACAAGGCGAAAGCTGGCTCGCCGTGTATGAAGGCACGGTCAGCGCGAAAGATCACACAATCACCAAAGCGCTTCCAAAAGGAACGGGCATGCGCGCCAATCGTGGGGCCATGCAGTTCGTAAGCTCCACGAGCGCGATGACCCAGAATGGCGCATGGTTACAAAAGAATCTGGAAGCCGATGCTGCCTTCCTAAAAGAAACGCAGAAAGCGGTGCGCGACGAACTTACAAAAGACCGTCAAGGAAAGATGTTCCAGATGTTTGGACCCCCGGCCGAACGCTTACACATGGCTATGGCCAATGAACAGGAGAAACTGGAACTCGCGGATAAATATCTCAGCCGACAGATGGCGTGGGCCAAGCAGCTGGAAGATGAAGGCCACATCGACAAAGCGAAAGCCGAACTTGAACGCATGAAGGCCGAAATGACCGCCTGGCAGCAACAGGCGTCACTCAACGAGAAAGAAAAACTCTTCCGCCAAGCGATGGTGCAGGGCAGCATCTTGTTCCACAACGCTCCAATCGAACCGATCACGGACGCGATCAAAGACATTCCCAAGGAGCTCTCGCCTCAACTTCTGCCCGATCTTCGTCTTGATCCAAAAATCGATCTCAAGCTCGACCCTCCCCCGATCTTGAAAGCACCTCTTCAAGATCTGAAAGCGACCCTTGATACAAGTCCGACCATGCAACCAATGCAACCAATCAAGGAAGGCCCCGCCACAGCGCCAACTCGTGAGTTGGACCCAAAGCTCGAGATTGAAAAGAGCATTTTGGATGCTCGTACCACAACCCTTGTCCCTACACAGCTCGTTCTCTCCTCGTCCGTGTCCGCCCTTCGCTTCAAAACAAGCGCGCCACTTTCCGTCGTGATCGTCTATTCAGATGGCCGACGCATCGATGGCACCGGTCAGACAACGTTCGTCTCGTCAGATCCAGCCATCGCACTTTTGAACGGCAACATTCTGCAAGCCAATGACCTCCCTGGCCGTGTACAAGTCACGGCCAGCTATCGAGAGAACGGAGTGAGCGTCACAGACAGCCTTATCATGTCGATTCAACCGTAACCACTTCAGCCCCCTCTCCTATGACCTCTCGCTTTTCGTTGCCGGTGCTGTTTGGTCTCCTGGTTGGCGTCGTTGGTGCGCTCGGACTCGTAGCGGGCGTGTTCGGCACATCGAGTGCACGCCTTACGGACCGCTTATTTTTGTCGCGTGATGCTGATCCACGCATCGTGATTATCGCAGTGGATGACGCATCACTCGAACGGATTGGCCGATGGCCTTGGTCACGCGCCACGCACGCCACACTCGTACAAAAGCTCCAAGCGGCGGGCGTCAAAACCATTGGCTATGATGTGAACTTTCCAGAGAGCTCGACAAGCGTCGACGACGAAGCGCTTGCGAACGCCATCAAAGCCGCCGGAAATGTGGTGCTGCCGATCGAGCTTCCACTGGAACGCAGCACTGAAAAACTCGCCTATGATCCGCAGCGCGTTGTGCGTCCCCTGCCCATCTTTTTGCGCAATGCCACCGCAAGCGGACATTCCAACACCCCACTCGAAGAAGATGGTGTCGTGCGTCGCGTACCTTTGAGCGTTGCCGCTCCAGACGGCTCGCCTATCCCAGCCTTCGCCTATGCCGTTGGATCGGTAGCTGGTGTGATTCCAGCGTTCGAAAAAATCCCCCAAGAAGCCTATGGCTTTGTGCGTATTCATTTCCCAGATGCCCCACGCTTGGCATTTTCTGTCGTGTCAGCCGCAGACGTGATTCAAGGTACGGGTGACTTGAGTTCGCTTCGTGATTCCATCGTACTGATCGGCGCCACCGCACATGACCTCCATGATGAGTTCTATACTCCCACCTCTCGCCGTCTGCCCATGAGTGGTGTTGAAATTCACGCCTCGTTTCTTGATACGCTCATTCAACAAAAGTGGTTGCGCCCGGTTCCTGTGTTGTTGCAGGCGATCTTCTTGTTGGTTCTCGGGATTTTCCTAGGCATCTTTGTGCCGCGCACCCGTCTTCGCACAAGTGTCATCGTGACCGCAGTTCTTTGGGTCGCTCTCGTCATCGGCAGCTTTGTTGCTTTCGACCACGGCTATCAATTCGATCTCGTGTGGCCGACGCTCATAATCGTCTTTGGATATCTCATCTTGAGCTTGGAGCGCTGGTTCACTATCGAGCGCGCTAAGAGTGAGTTGCGTAATCTGTTTGGTCGCTATCTTTCTCCGGTCGTTCTGGACTCTCTGCTCCGCGATCCATCACAGGTAAAGCTTGGAGGAGAAAAGCGTCGCATGAGCGTGCTCTTTTCAGACCTCCGTGGCTTCACCACAATTTCCGAAGGCATGACGCCAGAAACGCTCATCACCATCTTGAATACCTACCTAACCGACATGACGAACATCGTCTTCGAACAAAAAGGTGTCCTCGACAAATACATTGGTGACGCAGTGATGGCTTTCTGGAACGCTCCGCTCGATCAACCCGATCATGCTGCCCTGGCAGCCAAAACAGCGCTCGCCATGAAAACACGTCTTGCTAAGCTGAATGCTGAAAATGCGTTTGGCGATAGCCGCAAGCTCGCCTTCGGGGTTGGGATCAATACCGGTGATATGGTGGTCGGCAATGTGGGCAGCGAAGCGCGTCACGACTACACCGTCATCGGTGATAACGTGAACCTGGCTAGCCGCGTGGAGGGTATTAACAAAGAATACGGTACCGAAATTCTTATCACCGAAGCCACGGCCAAAGAACTCGGCACCGCTTTTTTGGTCCGCAAGGTGGACCTCGTAGCCGTGAAAGGCAAAAAAGAAGCCGTCGGGCTATTTGAACTCGTAAACACAACAGAAGCCGCAACCAAAGAAGAAACCGACAAAGTCCAACTCTTTGAACAGGCGCTCAAACTCTACGCGACCCGGTCTTTTGTGGAAGCGAGACGTCTCTGCGAACAGCTGTTAGCGACACATCCTGACGATGGCCCCACCAAGACACTCCTGAGTCGAGTTGAATACTTCACACAACATCCACCAGCCGATGACTGGAACGGCACCTGGGTCATGACGAAGAAGTAGCTGACAAGCCTAAACGCAAGCTCGCCTGAAAGACGCGCGCCACGAGTTCCTCGAGGGCGCGTTTTTCGTTAGAAATATTCAAATACATTGACAAATTTTCAATTTTGTGGCATTATCCCCTGTCTTTCGCGGTCACGCGGAGATCCTGGCCGCGGGTAGCGGAGCGCCTTCCACCACCCCACGGAGGGGACCATGTTGTTCGAATTTGGAGCGCCGACGAGTCAGTACGCGGAGATGGGGGCGGACGCCGCCCTCATCATCCGCAGGCCGCAGGACCTCAGCCCCACGGACCTCGACAACATGCTCGAGGAGGCCTACGAGGAGGGCGCCACGATCGAAGACGTGGAGGGTGAGGAGAGCCTCGAGGACGAGAGTGAGGGGGAGCCTGGGCGCCGAGTCATCGACGAAGCCGAGCTCGAGGGGGACCCGGAGGAGGCGTTCGACCTCATGGGCGACGATGGTCTCGAGGACGAGGGCGAGACCGACTACACGGGCACGCTGTTCGTGGTCGAGCTCGCCTACCTCGAGCGGCCGCAGGAGGTCTACTCCGAGCAGGCGCTTCGCCGGGAGATCCAGCGAGTGTGGCGCGAGCGCGACGAGCTCGCCGCGAAGTCCAAGAACAAGCCCGGCCGGCGCAACAGCGGCCGCCGGAAGACGACCTGAGCGAGCGCTTCGCTTAGGCCGACGCTACCAAGACGCGCCCCCGACGAACTCGCCCTACGCGAGTCTTCTCACACGGGGGCGCGGTTCGTTTTTTTGAAACCCGGTTGCTACACTCTTTTTCATATGCACATCGCCGTAGTTGGAACAGGCTATGTTGGGCTCGTAAGTGGTACGTGTTTTGCGGAGCTTGGCCACTCCGTCACTTGCATCGACGTCGATCAAAAGAAGATCGATGGGCTCCGTAACGGCATCATGCCCATTTACGAACAAGGGCTCGAGGAACTCGTGCGCGCACACCACGCCACCAAACGCCTGCAATTTACGACTTCCTACGAAGACGCCATGAAGGGCGCTCAAGCCATTATGATTGGCGTTGGCACACCTCCTCGCCCAGACGGCTCGGCCGACATGACTTACATCGATCAAGCGTGTGAAGCGGTCGCTCCACACCTCAAAGATGGCATGGCCGTAATTGTAAAAAGCACCGTGCCCGTCGGCACTAATGATCGTGTTCTCGAGAAACTCAAGTGCCTGTCATCAGCCAACTTTGAAGTCGCCTCGAATCCAGAAATGCTCCGCGAAGGAGTCGCGGTGAATGATTTCTTGCGTCCAAGTCGCATCATTATGGGCACACGTTCACTCGAAGCCACGCGCTGTCTCCAAGATCTCTACGCCGGCATCGATTGCCCGAAGCTCGTTATGTCGCCGCGTTCGGCGGAACTCGTGAAATACGCCAACAACGCCTTTCTCGCCACGAAAATCAGTTTCATTAATGAAATTGCCCACCTCGCCGATCGCATGGGTGCCAATGTTGAAGATATCGCGGCAGGCATCGGCACCGACCCACGCATTGGTAAAGCCTTTTTGTCAGCTGGTCCTGGTTGGGGTGGTTCGTGTTTTCCAAAAGATGTCCGCGCCCTCATGCATGTCGCGAACGAACATCAAGCGACCCTCGCCGTCTGCGAAGCCGCTCTTCAAGCCAACGAAGACGCGCGCTCGTGGGTCATCGAACGAATGAAGTCTCATCTTGGTGACTTCACAGGAAAGCGCATCGGCGTCTTTGGTCTCACGTTTAAACAAAACACCGACGACACACGTGACTCTCCCGCACTCGATTTGATCGAACGTCTTCACGCCGCTGGCGCCGAAGTCATCGCCTATGACCCACTCGCCCACGTTCCAGAAAAAGCAAGCGCCTGGTTCACACGAGCCACGGATTTGTACGCGGTCGCCGATCGAGCCGATGCTGTACTCATTGCAACAGAATGGGATGTCTTCCGCACCTTAGAGCCCAATAAACTCAAAGAACACATGCGTGGAACGTTGGTGTTCGATGCACGTCATTTGCTTGATCCAAAGCGCGTGCGAGACGCTGGATTGATCTACCAAGGAATCGGGCGATCGTAGGCAAATTGTCGACACCTCTCAACTTACGCTTTGTTCGATTTCGTCTTTTTGATATCCGCTTTGAGTCGCTTCATGTCTGCGGCTGAACCACTAAACACCCAATCATCTTTCTTCGTGAGCAAACTACAAAAGTCGAGATATTCTTGATGCGTTTTCACGAGCGCGATGCCAAGCTCCTTTGCGAGTGCGTGCAGCACTTTCAAATCTGCCGCTTCTTTTTCACGCGTCGTCATACGTTCAATCTCGACATACGACAACTGACTCGGAATCGATGTCACGATCGAAATGGTAATTGTTCCCTTCTTTAAGTTTTCCGTTAGGCGTGAACCGGCTTTCGTGAACAACGGCATCGCCCCAAACAACCGTGCGAATTTCAACATGTCATCGAAGGACACAGGCACTGTGACTTCGACACGGTTCGCCGCACTGACGCGTCCAATTTTTGCTACGACCTCCGCCCTACCATTCGTCACACGACAACGCACATCCATCTCATCCTTCTTCCCTTCATCCCACCCCACGCCAGACGCAGAAACAGTGCCAAACGACATCACCGACGTACGGCGCGTATTCGACGTCACCTTGTACCCCATACCAAGCAACTTCTTACGCAGAACCGGAATCATCTTCGGATCAATGATTCCGCGAATCTCAAGTTCAATCGGATGTTCAGACATATGGGCGATACCCTACCGCGCTCGTTCCCATAACATCAAGAAGATACTGCGAAACATCTCAACGATAAACTGGTCTTCAATCAACAACACCATCGGGACTTTTGGCTGCATGATCAAGGCTGTACGCGTTGACGACTGAAAGGAGGTAATAAATGGATTCGCCGTTTTTAGAATACGCGTTTCTCGCCCATCACTTGGCGGTCGAGCCATCATCCAATCAGCGTACTTTCCTGGAAAAACGAGCCCTTTAATTTTCACCCCGCGCGAAATACGTTCTTCTACCGATTTAAAATATGCCTCCTCTTCGCCCATCAGTTCGACAAAGTGATCAATCGATCCGCAAAACAACACCTCTTTCTTTGCATCGTCGAATACACGACGAAAGGCATCTACCACCTGTGGCCCCGGTTCAAGCACACGAATTTTCATCGGGGCACTCCCTTGATAGTAGTTCGCGAGAAGGTCCGGAAGGGATTCTTGAAAGAGATGCGCCATCTCGCCAATCTCGCGACGCTTGTGATCGAGCTTCGTACGCAGAACGTCCGGTGACTCCACAACAAACAAACGACCATAACGTTTACGTTTCGAAAACTGTGTAAGACCATGCGCTTCGAGTCCAGCAATCAGTTTGTAGACGTTGGGTGGAGAGATTCCCAAACATTCTGCCAAGACCGGAATCGCCACCGGACCTAGGGCAAGCGCATAGGTGTAGAGATCGATCTCGTTTTCCTTGAGGCCCAGCTCTCGCAGCAGGGGCCCAAGTTTCTGCTTAATATCCGGTTGTTCTAGCATAATTTTCGATAATAATTATATGTATTATATAATCGTTTAATTTTATTAGCAAAAATACCAATGAAATATTGATTCGTTACTATATATACGATATAAATAACGAAATATTTATCGTATGCACTCATTCTCACATAAACTCCTCTGCGTCATCGTAGGCATCATGGCAATTGTTGGCGTGATTCTTTTTGCACGTCACAATCAGTCCGCGCAACCAGTTACCGCTACTGACCCAAAGGTGCGTATCGCTGTTTTGAATCTCACCTCGAACCTGCCGCACATGATTGCAGAAGAATAGAACCTAGTGCAATAGAACGGTCCGCCCGCAGAATTCCTGCCATTCG
>CAZENZ010000029.1:0-14481 GCA_964513705.1 uncultured Gammaproteobacteria bacterium | reverse complement strand
ATCACGTTGTCGAATTTTGCGAGAGACAGATGATCCTTGAGGTCGCAATCGATGGACGGCTCGCACTCAAAGACATCCAATGCAGCACCAGCGATGCGTTTGGTTTTGAGTGCGCGTAAGAGGGCTTTTTCGTCGACAATCGGTCCACGTGCCGTATTCACGACGAATGCGGAAGGCTTCATGAGGCTAAATGCATCTGTCGATAGGAGGTGTCTCGTTGTGGGTAAAAGGGGAACATGAACGCTTACGACATCCGCTTCTTGAAGGAGTCGATCAAGGCTCACGAACGTGCCGCCGATCTCTTTTTCAAATGCAGCATCTCTTTTTGGTGTGTGATATAGGCAGCGCATGCCAAGGCCGAGCACGGCGCGTCGACCCACGGCATAGCCGATACGCCCAAGACCGATGATGCCAAGCGTTTTGTTGCATAGATCTGTGCCGACTAAGAGATCTGGCGACCATCCTTTATATTGGCCAGATCGTGCAAAACGATCGGCCTCCACGATACGATGCGCGAGGGCTAACATCAGGCTCACGGTGTGTTCGGCGACGCTTTCGCTGACTTCTGGTGCCGGTGCGTTTGTTACGGGAATTCCAAGTTTCGCTGCGGCATCTAAATCAATGTTATCGAACCCAACCGCGTAGTTCGCGATGATTTTAAGTGATGGTCCAGCGGCCTTCATGACCGCTTCGTCGATGTGGTCGGTGAGTAGGGGGAGGAGTGCGTCAACGCCTTTTACGTTCTTTAAGAGTTCAGCGCGTGTAATAGGCTGAGCTTTTGAATGCACGTTTACGCGGTAGCCCTGTTCTTCAAGTAGTATTAAACCTTCGTTGGGAATACGACGTGTCACGAAAACAGTCGGGCGTGAGGCGATGCGATTAGCGGGCATAGGAGGTGGGTTTGGCTTTCAAGAACGAATGAGCGGCTGCCTTAATCGGTAAAAGGAGAATATTCAAAATGAGCAGAAGGATTACGGCACGTGCTACGGTGCCGTATTGTTTAAAGTAACGGTCAGAAATAAACAAAACCAGCGTGTTGTTCACGTAGACTAAGCATAGCGCTACCGTGAGACGCTCGCCTTTGGTTCTCCATGGCAGGAGATCGTAAGAAGCGTGGGCAATTAATCCAAGCCAAATCGTCCCGAGGGCAATCGCAGCGATATCTTTCAGGTGAATCGAAGGGAGGCTTGTACCCGCAGTACCAGCGGTAATCCCTGCCACTAATAATCCGAACAGCAAAACTGAGGCCATGCGTATGCCGTCATCATGTTTTTTTATCAGGGCTGGCGCCTGCCTTTGGAGAATAGCAGCGGCTGCAAACGGCAATACGATACTCACAAACAATGACCACATCATAGAACCCACGGGAATCGGAATCGACTGGCCAATCGCCACCTGAAAAATCAGTGGAATCGTAAAAGGTGCAAGGAGCGATGTTGTAACCGTGATGAGAAGTGCGAGGGGCGGCGTGCCTCCGAAAAACTCTGCCACCAAAGCGATCGTCATACCGGTCGGAACGGCGCCAGCGATAAGAAAGCTTAACGCCCAATCATGCGAGAGAAACTGCAATGGAATGTATAACGCGAGAGGAATCACGACTAGCATGAAGCTGTTGGCAATAAGTAGCATCCGCCAATCTTTGGCGTACTTCAGAAGGGCGGGGAGTGACAGGCGTAAACTCGAAGTAAAAAAGACAGCCATCAGGAGCAGCGTGGAATACTTGTTTAGCCAGCCTAAATATTGTGGCAGCGCTAAGCCCAAGATTAACCCAGCCAGGACCGCGACGATCTGGTTTTCCGTAATCCAATGTCGAACGTGCATACGCCACACCTGAAAGGACATGTAAGTATTGTACACTACTCGTATGCTCGCTAAACGTCTGATGAAAGTAGGGGCGATGCTGGTCTTGAGCGTTGCGCTTGGTTTACCGCGCTTTGTTCGGGCTGAAGCTATTCAGAATTTCGCCGTGAAGGCTGATCTTGAGACGAGCCGTCGCCTCACGATCGAGGAAACGATTGACTATGACTTTGGTACGCTCGGTCGATATGGAATTTTGCGTTCTATTCCGGAACGCTATAAGCGATACCTGCTTACCTACGATCTTCATTACACGGTCGAACATATCACGCTGGATGGCAAGCCCGTCCCGTGGGAGGCGGAAGACCAGGGGGCGGATCTTGTTTTGCGTATCGGAGATCCGGTGAAGTATGTAACAGGCACGCATCGCTATGTGATTCGCTATCGCACAGATCGCGCGATCAATGATTTTTCTAAGACACGCGAACTTTACTGGAATGTCACGGGAAACGAATGGCTGGTTTCGATTGGAAAAGCGTCTTTTTTCTTTCAGGGTCCTATGGTTCAGCGGCAAAGCTGTTTTACGGGTCCGCGTGGTTCTGATGTTTCCGCCTGTGCATTCCGTCCCTCCAATGACTCCGGGTTGGTTGTGGCAGATTCCCCGGCGCGTCTCGACTCGCACGAGGGGCTCACGGTTGTTCTTGAATTCCCAAAAGCAGCACTCGCTGACGAGCCCGTCTTCACGACCCTCCGTTACCTGATTTCAGATAATTTTTTCACGTTACTCCCCGTACTGTTGTCGCTTGTCATGATTGGTATTTGGTATATCTGGGGTCGGGATCCACGGGGGCGTGGGGTGATCATCCCACAATACGAACCACCCGAAGATCTCACACCGGCGCTCATGGCGAGTTTGCAGATGCAAGAAGTTTCTACAAAGGCAATTTCAGGAACGATTCTTGATCTCGCGCGTCGTGGCTTTACCAAGCTCGAGCTGGTTGGTTCGAATCCAGAAGAACCAGACAAGGTGATGTATACGCGTTTAGCGGGTGCGACTGGAACACTGGTCGCGTATGAAGACGAGCTTTTGAAATCGATATTTCAAGGTGGTCAAATCGAAGTAAACCTGCGTCGAGCGCCTTCGCAGTCTCAGTGGCAGGGTTATCAACGCGTCATTGCGTCTGTGGCTGATGACATGTTGGCGCGCGGTTGGTTTATGAAAAACCCTGGAGTGGTCCGTGGTACCTGGACGACACTGGCTTTTTTTATTGCGGTGTTTGCATTTATTGTTGGTCTCACTTCGTATCTGTTGGTGGCACTCGTGGTTGGAGTGTTTGGTTGGTATATGCCAAAAGTTACACCGAAAGGCGCAGAAATGAACGAGCGTGTTCTTGGATTCAAGCATTTTTTAAGCGTGACCGAAAAAGATCGTTTAGCCTTTTCCGATGCTCCGGCCAAGCGACCAGAGCAGTTTGCGGAATTTTTGCCAGCAGCTGTCGCGTTAGGTGTGGAAAAAGAATGGGCCAAACAATTCGAGGGAATGCTCATTGCACCCCCTTCTTATATTCACGGAACAGGTGCCCATTGGGGGAGTTTGGCCTATGTTCACGCTTGGAGCCATGTTTCACATTCCGTAGCAGCAAGCATGGCGCATCAAACGAAATCAGGCAGCGGTGGGTCGGGCTTTTCTAGCGGAGGCGGTTTTTCTGGCGGGGGTTTTGGTGGCGGTGGGGGAGGAAGTTGGTAGATTTTTTTGGCTAAAAAAAGACAAAACAATTGACAAAACGGAGAAAAGTCACCAGGCTTGAGGCGCTCGGAAGGGCGTATGTCCTCTGAGCTCAATGTTGGCGTAGGTTGGGCAACCCTACGCGTTCCGAAGTCGTTTTTACACAGGGTAGGAGAGAGGGAATGCAGGATCCAGAAATGCCTTCAGGAGGTACGGAGGAAGAAGGTCTCGAAAAGGTTGACCGCGTCCGTCTCGAGAAGGCGGTGCTGTTCGCCGAGGAGCGATTCGTGTGGGCCCTCAACGAGATCCGCTATTTCAAGCCGGGCGGTGAGGGCTGGCGTCGGCTGACGTTCGATGAAGGGAGGGACAAGAAGAACGAGATGTCGTTCGAGGTGTGGGAGTCCTTGATGTACCGGATCTGTCAGGTCTGGGCGCTCAGTCCGAGACTTCCGCTCGTCTCGGAGGTCATCTCGCGGCTCGTGATGATCGCCATGGCGGAGATCGAGCGATTCGCGGTACTGAACAGTCAGGATCCCGATCGACGGGAATACGCCACCTCCCTCACGCAGCTCATGACCCCTGGTGTTCCTGGCAGGAAGATGTTCTCTGACCTCACGGCGGAGGATCTCTTCACCATCATCGGTCCCAAGGCTCGCGCGGAGTGTTGCACTCGCCTCGCCGCGCTCGGTCTCGAGTTCCCTCCGTTCACCACTCCGGTTTGAACCTTCCAACTACAGCCAGAGGCTCCGGGGAGGCACACGCGATACCACTCGCGCAGCGCTCCTCACCTCGATCGATGGCTTGATCTCGTTGTAGAGAGATCGAGCGTTTGAGAGGTGAAAAACAACAAGAAAAGAAATACAAAAACGCTCCGCGCATGCGGGGCGTTTTTGGTGGCGAAACGATAAGCCGAGTTCTGTGCTCGTGATCTTGCGATCACGAGTGATGACCATCTCTCTTGGCCGTGTGTTACCACCCGGCTCGAGCGAGCGACCATTTCCCTTGCGGGAACTTGCTCTTGCACCAGAGAGGGTTTACCACACTCCGTGTTACCACGGAGCGAGAGAGGTAGCGGATACGTTTTGAGGCGTATCAACCTCCACTCACTTTTCACCTTTCACCAGGCTTGCGCCTGGCTAGTATTGTCTCTGTGGCACTTTCCCTAGGTTTCTCCATTGAGCGTTTGAGCGTTCTTTGGGGTATATCCTGGCGGTCGTTAGCCGCTCTCGCTGTCAGCTCACCTTACGATGAGTTCGGTGCTCGGACTTTCCTCACCTTGTCTTGCGACGAGGCGCGGTCATCTGTTTCGCCGAGGCGGAGTATAGGCATAATTCCTCTCAACGTCAATCAAATGCTATGATTTCTCTGTTATAATATGGATATTGGACTGTCCAAGTTGCGGGGGTTTCATCACGAAGAAGATTCGATAGATGTTTCACAGGTGCAAACCGAGAAGAGGGGAGAGGTGTCTCCTGTGGTCGAGATCTTGCATGATCGGATAGAGCTAAAGAATGAAAAAGGCGAGGTGGTGTGTATCATGGATAGGGAGATAGAGGCACAGAAGATCTCTGATAAACGCATCAATCGGACGGGAAGACGATTGAAAAAGGTGACCCTACAACATCCTACAACCGGAGAAAAAATAGATATTCTGGCGCTCGCCAATTCCCATAACACGGAGATTCTGATGTCGGAAACTCACTCCATGAATTACGGATTCGAACAAAAAGCGAATGTCGCATTCGTTGCGCCGATACAGACTGTGATTGATCTCGCCGTTTTGTTACACGAGCTTGGCCACGTCGATCAGTTCCACGATAAAACGCTCGAAGAGGTTACGCAAAGGGCGAATCCAGGCCCTATTAATCGGGATCCTGACCTGCCTGGTATCGAAGAGGTAGTTAAGGCGCGTGAAGCTTTCCCATTCATGAGAGAGGCGATTGGTGACGATGTGATGAGTGAATTGGAAGAGATTCAAAGATTGAATGAACGCAGGTTTTCACTCATTACACATGCGGCAAAGTTGGAGGCCATTCGCAACCAAGCGATAAAAGAGCGTAGGGCACGAGAGGAGGGAGCGTGTGCTACGATTCGCGGTCAATTAAGAACACTGTTTGGCCGATATTGGCGGAAGTTAGAACATTTCGAAGAAATGAAGGGGGAATTGGATAGAGAAAAAGAAGAACAAATACGTGCTGAGCGTGAGAAGATTCTTGTGACTTTTCAAAAAGCTCTCGCATGTTCAGAATTCACTTGGGAGAATGTTCGTGCATTGGAGGAGTTTGCATATACATCTGGTCCGCCGGAACATCCCTTAGTATTCTCCGAAGTCCAAGTGAATAAGATAACGGTTTCGTTAGAATCAATCATTGGTCAACCCGCGTCTCTTGTGATGGAGGATGAGTTTGATGTTGAGTGTTTGAATATGGATATTCCCATTCTCGAAAAATGGCGTTCCATCGAACTCGATTCTGAAGCAAAGGCAGCACCTTATATTGCCGAAGGGACGCAAGTAAGGCATGAGTGGTCGCAGCGTCGAGAAGCCTTGAAGGCACATAGTCCAATTCTTGTTCAAGTGGAAAATGTGTTTGTTCAATTCTTGGAACGTGATGCCACGAGACGAGCATTACTGTGGATCAAGGAAATTTACGAACGCATCGGTGTCGATCTTTTACAGCCCATGCTCATTGAGAAAAAAGTATTGATTTCAGCTTATAACCCGTGTACGGATTCAATTCAGCGAGACGTCGTTGAAGGAGATCCAGAAAGCGAGCTCACCGTGAGTGATGTGCGTACGGACCTTGGCAACGCGCTTTGGTCCTATTTGGCGACTACTAAAATCATGCAGCGACAATATGGAAATTCATTGACCGTTCCCGGAGGTGAGGCGGTGGATCTGCCCTAAATATTCACAACCTCCGCTGGGTCATCACGAAAGGTCTTCAAGCATTGGCTTCGGTCAAGTCTTTCTTGCAACCGTAGAGACAAGATTGATATCGTTCGGAGTATATGGAGCGTTTTGTAGATGTACCTTATAAGCGGGATCTATTGCAAGCAAAGGCATCGTCTGAAAAACCGCCGGTTGCCGGAGAGAATGAGCAATCGATTGAATTAAAACGAGTACGAGAAGCTTTTTTAAACAAAAATGGCGAGAACGTTGGTGAAGTTCAGTATTCTTATAAGGCCGAGCGACAGGATATTCAAATAGGTTTGGGTAAGGTGTTATCAGGTGTGGAATTGGTTACGTGCATCATTGAAGGCCCTAAGGGCCGTTTCGATATCATGCCACTGGTAACATCCTTAGGTGTTCGCCTATGCATGGCTACGGAACCTCAAGAAAATTACGCGTATCTACCAACTAACAAGGTGGCATGTATTCCCGCTTTGCGTTCCCTTATTCCGCTTGCAATTGGAGCTCATGAAATTGGTCATGCGGGTCAATTTCATGGACCTCTAAAAGAGTATTTTACTCATTTTGTAGATCCAGCACCGTCAGACGGAGTATTCCCCGCTCTGTCCACCATATTTACTGCGCGTAAATACATGCCTGAGTTTCGTGAGAAGCTAAAGATAGAGCATTTTGCCATAATGCGTCAGGTACAGGAGTATCAGACGAAGATGTTTAACCCAAAACAGTTTTTACAAAGAACCGAAGAAGCTTTAAAGGAGTTGTATGAACGGCGGGATCGAATGTATGCAGAATTGGCGCAAGAGGGCGTGCCTGTGTCAGGGTCATGGCTTGAAATTGATATTTCTACGATCTCTGATGCTATTAAACAGGCGGAAGCAAAAACTCATGGATATAGGGCGAAGTTGAAAGATGCACAGAGAGAAATCGATGTGAGGATTCAGTTGCTGATGAAGCAAGTTCCTGAGCTGTTTGAGTTACCTGCTATCGCTCAAAAAGTGATGGAATACGATGCAACGCAGCGCGCGCTGCTTATTCTCGAAGATATCAAAAGCCAGACGGGGATAGATGTCTTTGCAGATGATCAGATAAAAGAAGACTTATTTGCAGGTATTCCCTGTCAGGGCGCTCAAGAGACGGATCAAGGACTACAAGATGTGCAAAAGGCTCCAAACGCAGTCGATGCTTTACAGGTGGCGCTTTCAACCTATAGGGCGAGCACCGGACAATTACGCGAAAAGTACGGTGAGGTTCCTCGGGTGAGGCGGCAAAGAGAGGCACATAAAGCATCTGACGAAGAATTTATCAAAAAAGTCTACGACGACATGGAGGCCGAAGTTGCGTAGAGCGCAATCTTTACGTTTTTTACATACATCCTCATTTACATTCCATAACACGGAACGGTAATTTGTTGACCGTTCTGGTCGGTAAGGTGATGGATCTGTCTTAGCTCGGTTTCTCTGCCTCGCCTCGTTTTGTGTATGTACACAGCGCTTCGGCTAAGTCCTCGATCGCCGTTAGGGTTTGTTCTTCATCTGGTTCAGTTCCTTCTTTTGGTTTGATGAGCTGCGAATTTTTCACCGTAACCGGGACGAACAGATCAACCCCTGTTCGTTCTTTGATTTCACGCATCCATCGAAACGCGCGTCGTGTCGCGTCTCGCTCCATTTCATTTTCCGGCACGTGTAAAACCATCTTCACTCGCCGAAAGAACTCAGACAGTTCTCGTCTGAGTTCGATAGTTCGCTCTTGCCGAACTGGTTGATCAAGGAGGGTCTCGAACTCAGTCTGTAGCGCGTCTATAGTCGCAGGATCTTTTTCGGTTGCGAGAATTCGAGTAATTTCGTCTTGTCGAAAGCGCTGCCATTCCTCTCGCTTTAGCTCTTCAAGAGCCATCTTCGTACCCTCATCTATCACAAGAAGATCTGCTTTATGAGGGTACAGCCCAAAGATTCGCTGACCGACAAGCTCGATTTCCTGACAAGGCTCTCAAGCGTGCCTGCGCTTCGGATCTTTCACCAGGTCATTTTTTGCCTCCATGGTTGGATCGCTTCCTTGTCGTACATGGCCTATTTCATGGAGAAGCGATACGATATCTAGCTCTGTTTCAATGCGATTATTGTGAATGTAGCGTACTTTATCGGTCGAACAATGAGGTCTTCGCTGGACGCGCAACAAGACCTCCGCACGCTCATGGTCTGGTACGTTCAAGAATTCGAAAATATCCATGCTTCCAACGGCACCGTTTAGTTCAAGTCTCGTTGCTACAACCCACCGTTCGCCATACCGATCAATGATATCGGGTTTTTGTTCAACAGTCGCTACCCCGGTTTGTAGACGAGTTCGTTCTGCCGAAGGTAATCGTTCTTTTGCGTTTGTTTTGAACCCACCCTCCATGGCAAGCATAAGAAAGTGAGCTACGCCCGTCCTACCCCCATCCGTTCACGTACGTTCTTTAAAGTTTCACTAGCAACCGATCGTGCGTGATCCCGTGCGTTGTCTAAGATCTTCATAAGCTCCGCTGGGTCATCACGGAAGGTCTTCAAGCGTTCTTGTACGGGGGAGAGGTGGGCGACGACGGCTTCAGCCAAGTCTTTCTTGAAGGTCCCGTACCCTTGGCCGGCGTAGCGCGCTTCGATCTGAGGAATTGCTTCACCCGTCATGTGGTGGAAGATGGTGAGCAGGTTCGAGACGGCAGGTTTGCGTGCGACATCATATTTCACAACCCCGTCTGTATCCGTCACCGCTTTCATGATTTTCTTTTGAATCACTTCAGGCTCATCTGTCAGGGCGATGTAGTTATAGGCCGAATCGGCGCTCTTACTCATTTTTTTCTCTGGATTATCGAGTCCCATGATGCGTGCGCCTTGGGTTTGAATTAGGGCTTTTGGCGGCACAAATGTTTCGCCAAAACGACTGTTAAAACGTTGCGCTAAATCGCGCGTTAACTCCAGGTGCTGTAATTGGTCTTCGCCAACAGGGACAGCGCTGGCGTTATAGATCAGAATGTCGACCGCCATCAGGACGGGATAGCCAAATAGGCCGAGACTCGTCGCTTCACCTTGCTTGGCGGATTTGTCTTTGAACTGGGTCATGCGTTCCAGCTCACCCATCTTAGAGATTGTCATGAGTAACCAGCTCAGCTCGGTATGTTCTGGAACTTCACTTTGGATGAACAGGGTGCAGCGCTTTGGATCAAGCCCGAGGGCGAGGTAGGTGGCAGCGACGTTTAAGGTGTTTTGGCGCAGAGCCTTCGGATCTTGCGGTACCGCAATCGCGTGCAAATCAACCACCATGAAGTAGCAGCGATGGCTATGCTGCAGTGTTAGCCACTGTTTCAGGGCCCCAATATAGTTCCCGAGATGAAGGTTATTGGTAGGCGCAGCGCCTGAAACAAGGAGGTCTTGCATAGTGGAGTTAGCGTAGCGAAGACGCGGAAAAACAGCTAGAGTGGGCGATGTATGAATTTTTATCAGCCTGAACAGAAGGCGCTGGTCTTCATAAAAAAGAGCGCGACGGCCAATTTTTGGGATGGTCTATGGAAGTCGCGAGGGGATGCGCGGGCTGCAATTGCAAAAATGGGAGGGAATTCGCTCGTAACACAGATAACGCAACGGTACTTGAAGCCGGGTGATGGTCCGATTCTGGAGGGTGGTTGCGGGCGTGCGCACTATGTCTATGCACTGACGGGGTTGGGCTATGACTGTACGGGTTTAGACTATGCCAAAGAAACGGTGGAAGATCTGCAGCAGTCTTTTCCAGAACTCAAAGTGGTGCAGGGGGATGTGCGTGAGATGCCTTTCCCTGATGGATCATTTGTTGGTTATTGGTCGCTGGGGGTGATCGAGCATTTTTGGGATGGGTATGAGCCGATTGCGCGTGAGGCGGCGCGTGTTCTCAGGTCTGGTGGGTATTTGTTTCTCACCTTTCCTCAGATGTCTTGGTTGCGTCGATTGCGCGTGAAGTTGGGGTTTTATCCCGTTTGGAAAGAACGGGCGAGGCAGCCGGAAGATTTTTATCAATTTGCGCTCAATGTTCCGCAAACGGTGGCAACGTTTGGACGATTTGGATTTTCGGTAATCGAACAGCGCCAAAAGGATGGTTTGAAGGGGGCGAAGGATGAGCTCGTTGCTCTCCGGTCGCTCCTGCAATGGCTCTACGATTACAAGGGGACAAATTTCCTCGTGCGCGTTCTGCGAAAGGCTAGTGAATTATTCTTCACCCCCATTGCAGGCCATACGACGCTCATCGTTTTCAAGAAGGCATAGACTTCAAGACCCACATTCAACACACAAACCCCGGCACAAAGGCCGGGGTTTCGTTTCGTCTCATCTCTTTGGTAGTCGTGTCGTCGTTTAGGCGACGAGCTGCTTGAACCCTCCCGCTTGGATATCCCAAAGCGATTGATAGAGTCCGTCGCGTGTGATGAGGTCGGCATGGGTTCCTTCATCAACGATGCTTCCTCCGTCGAGCACCAGAATGCGATCCATCTGCATCACCGTAGACAAGCGATGGGCGATGACAATGCTCGTTTTTCCTTCCATGAGTTCTGTGAGCGCTTCTTGGATAAGTGCCTCCGACTCAGAGTCGAGGCTGGATGTCGCTTCATCAAGAATAAGGATAGGAGCATTTTTTAGGATCGCACGGGCAATTGCGACGCGCTGACGTTCACCGCCAGACAATTTGATGCCGCGTTCACCGACATAGGTTTCATAGCCGTCCGGAAGGCGAGCAATGAAGTCATGGCAGCGCGCTTTTTTGGCGGCTTGCATGACCTCTTTGTCGGTCGCTTCTGGGCGTCCGTAGCGGATGTTTTCGAGAATCGTTCGATGGAACAAGATTGGTTCTTGCGGCACGAGCGAAATCGCTTGGCGCAAGCTGTCCTGAGTAATAGTTCGGATGTCTTGTTCATCAATTGCGATCGATCCTTTCTTCACATCGTAGAAACGGAAGAGAAGTTTAGTGAGGGTAGATTTTCCGGCACCGGATGGTCCGACGAGCGCAACCTTTTCCCCGCCATGAATGGTGAGGTTGAGGTCCTGGACGCCAGAGGATTGTTTCCGATACGAGAAGTTGACATGGTTGAAGTTGATCTTTCCTTGAGTAATCACCAGTGGTTTTGCGTTGGACGCGTCTGTGATTTCAACTTGCTCTTCAAGAATTTCGACCATTTCTTTGCCGTCTGCGAGTGCTTCGAACAAGCTTCGAAGTGTACGTCCCGTGTCAAAGAGCTGGCTCGACAGGGCGTAGCCATAGCCTTGGAGCAGGGCAAAGTCACCGATCGTGAGTTCGCCGCTCTGCCACTTATAGATAGCGAGCGCGATGAGTCCAGCTTCAAGAGCGATGTTTCCAACGCCCTGAAGCATGTGGTTGTATTCACTCAAGCGCCAAGAGTTCAGCCAGGCACGAATGACATCATTCGCGACGTCTGTGAAATGTTTTTTCTCTCGTGTTTGGCCATTGAATTGGAGAATGTTCAGGGCGTTGGTCACAGCATCCGAGAGGACGGCTGTTTGATGAGAATCCTTTTCGGCTCGCACCTGATCAAGTGGCAGTTTCCAGCGTAAGAACAGAATACTTTCTCCAATAACCACCACGCTCCAAGCGGCCATCAGCGCACCGAACAGGGGATATGATCGAAGCAAGACGATCAAGACACCTGCAATGAGAATGGCGGAAGGGAATAAGTTCCAGACAACTGTTTCTGTAATGGTGCCGAAGCTATTACCGAGGCGTTGAATCTTTCGGATGAGCGCGCCTGCAAAGTTGCTCGCGAAAAAGTCGTAGGAATGTTTGAGCACGCCTTCGAAGCTTGTGATGAGTAGGTCCATGCAGGTGCGACTAATGACCCACGAGGCGATGAAGCCAGACGTTCGCCAAAACGCCCAGCCCACGACACGTACGAGGATGATGAGTACAAGTGCTTGCCACAAGACATCGAGCGGACGTCCGGGAAGTGCTAGGCTGGCTGCGGCCGCATCGATGAGTCGCTTATCGATCATCGGGATGAAGACGTCCATGCTCTTCGCGACCAAGATCACGAGCAT
Source organism: uncultured Gammaproteobacteria bacterium (assembly GCA_964513705.1). Classification (GTDB taxonomy): domain Bacteria; phylum Patescibacteriota; class Patescibacteriia; order 2-12-FULL-60-25; family 2-12-FULL-60-25; genus JAGOTP01. The sequence continues at coordinate 2,003 of CAZENZ010000029.1, read as the reverse complement.
GAGTCCACCCCACATCCACGGATGGCGTTTGACGTGTTGCCAATAGACGCCAATCACTTGTTTGTTGCTTACCTTAATCTGAGGCTGTTCGGAGCCTTTGTGTGAAGACATATTAATTGTAGGTTCCTTAAACGTTCCTCGAGGCGAAGCGGAAGCGCACCACTTGAAAGGGGCTACGCAGCGCGACGACGCGAGTACATGAGCGAAGTTTCAGCGAAAACGAAACGTACCCTGAAGAGTGGTGCGTTTCCGCTGTAGATCGAACGGTTGTTGTTTTAGACTTCAATGATGACCGGAATGATCATCGGACGTTGTTCTGTTTTGACAAACAAGAATTGGCCGAGTTCATCACGTAGTTTATCTTTCAGGTAGTTGGTTTGCATGCGAGAACGTGGATCCATGTCGCGCAGAATCGAAGCGACCTTATTGCGGGCATGTGTGATCAGTTCTTGGTGTTCTTTCATGTAGACGAAGCCACGCGAAATGATGTCTGGTAGGGCCTGTGGAGCGCCGGTACGGCTATCAATGACAGCTACGACGAGCACGACACCATCCTGGGCCAGCTGCTGACGATCACGGAGCACGATTTCATTGGTGTTTCCAACGCCGAGACCATCGACGAACACATAGTCCGTTGGGATCTTTTTGTTCGTGAGCATGCCGTTCCCTTGCTTATCGAATTCGGCGATTTGTCCGTTGTCCGCAATCAAGATGCGTTCACGAGGAAAACCTCCGCGGACGGCTGCTTTTGCGTGTTCACACAAGAAAGAGTAGTTTCCTTCGATCGGAATCAGGTACTTTGGCTTGATCATGTTGTGCACCTCGATCAAATCTTCCTGACGCGCGTGTCCACCGGCGTGCACATCCATCATGGCGTAGTGGATAACGTTAGCGCCTTCGCGATACAAGGTGTCCTTCAAGCGCTGAACAGTACGTTCGTTACCAGGAATCACAGAAGACGAGAAGACGATCGTGTCATTTGGTTCAAGCGTTACAATTGGGTGCTCGTGATTTGCGATACGAATCAGAGCGGACCCCTCCTGGGCTTGAGCACCGGTGCAGATAATCGCCACCTTCTCGCGTGGATGCTTATGAATATCACGGGCGTCAATCAGTGTATTCTTCTGCATCGTGATGTAGCCCAACTGTTGCGCAATGGCGACGTTGGAGCTCATCGAGAAGCCGAGAACGGCCACTTTGCGACCCATGCGTTCACAGGCAAAAATAATTTGCTGGATACGACCGATCATCGAAGCGAAGGTGCTGATAATCACCTTTCCCTTTGAGTTTTGGATAATTTCGTCGAGGTTGTGTTGAATATCGACTTCGGACAACTGGCGACCCGTTTGGGTGGCGTTCGTTGAGTCGATCATGAGCGCTAAGACATTGCTCTCTCCAAGTTTGTGGAACTTGTCGGTTTCTTGGATTGATTGTCCAGGCGTCATTTCAAGTTTGAAGTCACCTGTGTGTACCACGATTCCAGCTGGAGTATGGATAATGACACCCATCGACGTTGGAATCGAGTGTGCAACACCGAAGAATTCAATCTTGAAGGCGCCGAGCTGAATCACGTCGTCGTATTTCACGGCGTGCAGGTTCAGTGGAGGGCATTCACGGAAATCTTCCTGACGCTTTTTGATGATGGCGCAGGTGAGGTCCGAGCTGAACAATGGAGGATTCCCAATACGTGGCATGATGTGCGGAATGCCACCGATGTGGTCCATGTGCGCGTGCGTAATAATGACGCCACGAATGTTCTTTTCCTTACCCTTGAGGTAGCTGACGTTTGGAATGATGTAGTCGACGCCCGGCATGTCTTCATCAGGAAATTGAAGACCCATGTCGATCAAGATGATGTCGTTGCCATATTCAAGCATCGACATGTTGCGGCCGACTTCTTCGTTTCCGCCGAGCACGACGACCTTCAAGCGCTGTTCACCCGTTTGGCTGAGCGTATCTTCATCGCTGCCGGTCTTATGAGTCGGCTTGTTCTTGAAGGTGTG
>CAZENZ010000028.1:0-14646 GCA_964513705.1 uncultured Gammaproteobacteria bacterium | reverse complement strand
TCAACTTGACCACCCAGGGTGGACAGTTGACGATTGCTTACAACGGTCCTGGTACATCGAACGTTGCGAAGGGTCAGAACAACGTTGTGTTCATGCGTTTCGCCTTGACCTCCCAGAGCTCGAACCTCGAAGTGCGCAACATGCGCATCGCGGTCGGTTCGACGAACGGTGGTCTCGTTGCGACGGGTACGACGAGCTACACGGATTACATCCGCAACGTTCGCGTCCGCGACATGAGCAATGGTCAGACGCTCCAGGGTCCAACCTCCGCTTCCGGTGGAACATTGGATGCCGCGTCGTCCCCAACGACGTCCACGTTTGCCTTCAACAACTCCATCTACTTGAACGCTGGTCAGACGCGTAACTTCGAAGTTCTTGTTGACTTGTACAACACGGACAACACCGATTTCATCGGCAAGAAGTACCGCGCCATGCTGAACGCCTTCCAGTCTGGTGACGTTCGTGTCGTTGACACGAACGAGCAGGTTGCGTTGACGGACATCGTGCCAAACGCAGTGATCAACGGAAACGTCATGACAGTCCAGGCCGGTAGCCTCACGGTTGCCTTGGCCGGTACTCCAGCTTCCACGAACGTCGTCAAGCGCCAGGAGAACATCCCAGCCCTTGGTTTGAACTTCACAGCTGGTGGTCAGAGCGATGCCTTGATTACGGCTCTTACGGTCACCGGTTCCGGTGATACAGCAGGTGGCAGCTGGAACGTGACGAACTTCGTCAGCGTTGTTACAGCTTGTTCCCTCTACAATGGTACGACGCAAGTCGGCCAGTCCCGTGTCCCAGACTCGAACGGTGTCATGAGCTTCACCAACCTTAACTGGACGGTTGCTCGTGGTGCGACGGGTGTGCTCACGGTCAAGTGTACGGCTGACTCGGTGATCGCTGGTAGCAGCGACCGCTTCGCGGTTGGTGTGACCTCCGTCTCGGCTCAGGACCAGGATGCTAACACGATTACTGCGACCAATAGCGCCGGTAACAACGTCAGCGGAACTGCCACGCCTTCCACTGTGCTTATCACAGTTCAGGCCAACGGTACGATCACGTTGAACTCCGACAACATGCCACAGTCGACGATCGTTCTTGCTGGTAAGTCACCAGTCGGTAACGACAGCTGGCAGCGCTTGGCTCAGTACCGTGCCACAGCGCAGTACGAAGACATGGTCATCGATCGTTTGATGGTTACATCATCCGGTTTGGGTGTCATGTACCGAGAGGTGGCGGTTGCGGTTGCTGGTGCGGTTCGTGGAACGGGTCGTTTCACTGGTCTCGCTAGCTCATCGAAGGATATTCTCCTCGACAGCCCAATCGTTGTTCCTAAGGATGGTAGCGTCGTGATTCAGCTCATGGCGAAGCTTGAGCCTCTCTTGGCCGGCTCGTCGAACGTTGGATCCATTATTCCTCGCTCAGGTCAGATTGTTCGCCTCGGTATCGCGTCGAACAACACGTCTGATCAGGAATACGACTCCAGCTACTCGCAGTACTTCAACGTGCGTGTGACGGGTCAGGCCTCTGGCGAGCGTGTCTACGCTGCGACCACAACGGCGACTGTGTTGAACCAAGGTTTGTTCGGCAACTCTTTCGTTGTCCGCGCGACCAAGCCAACCGTTAGCCGTGTTGCCTCGACTCAGAGTTTGGTGGCCGGTAGCAACCCAGAGTTGTACCGCTTCAATGTTCAGGCTGACGCCCTTGGCGCCGTCGCGTTGAAGAAGGTTACACTCCGCATGGCTGCTTCGACTGGCACGAATAACCTAGTCACGGGTTACACCTTGACGAACTTCCGCGTCTTGAAGGGCACGCAGCCTATGAACACGGATGACTACGATGTCATCAATGCGCAGACTGGCAACTCCCTCAAGAACAGCACGTTCACAGCTCCATCCACCACGTACGTTGCGATTGTCTTCACCAATCCTGAGACAATCGACGCCAACACGAGCCAGCAGTACGCCCTCCGTGTTGAGAACGTCGCCAACACAGCGTCTGGTGATATCGTTAGTACCTCGTTTGCCACGCAGTCCACTGGAGTCAACTTCACGGGCTTCTTGACAACGGCTACGACGACATTGTCTGGTGCCTCGACGTACCTCTCGGGTCCAAACTTGAACCTCGCGGGTGACTTCACAGGTGCTGGTGATGTGGCTGGTACATTCGTCTGGTCGGATGTCTCCGACTCAGCCGGTGGTACGGCTACCTCGAACGACTGGACCGACGACTTGTACTTGCAAGACCTCACGGCCTCGCAGCAAGTTGTTCGCAACAGCTAATCGAGCCCTTTTCTCTGGTTAGCTTCGGCTGATCATGAAAACGAAAAACTCCCCTTCGGGGGAGTTTTTCGTTGTGGGGATCTCAGAATGTTGTCGCGTGCTTCGCTTGTTTAGGCCATGACGCATATGTTACCGTTTGGCCTAACTATGAATAGAAAAACCATTGTTTTTTGGTTGCGCGCAGTGGCGTTCATGGGGGTCTACGGAGGTCTCCTGATGCCCCTCGTCTTTATTCCGGTGGTGATCTTTCCATTCGTCTTCTCAAAGTTAATCTTCTTGCAGATTTTGATTGCCCTGACCTTTCCTGCCTACCTGGCCTTGGCATGGATGGAGCCAGGTGTACGTCCAAAACGGCATCTCTTGCTGGGGGCAATCGTGCTGTATTTCGTTGCGATTGGATTCTCCTCGCTGTTTAGCGTCGATCCGACTCGTTCCTGGTGGGGTAACCAGGAGCGTATGAACGGATTGTTTACGCTTCTTCATTTCCTGGCGTGGCTTCTCATGGCTACCGGTCTTTTGAAGACATGGTCACAGTGGAAGCGTTTGTTGAATTTTGAATTGATCTTGTCCGTGATCATGGCGGCTGTGAGTATTCTCCAGATCCCGTTCCCGAACTTGCTCTTGTTTCCTGTTGGTTTGCGTATCGGCGGACTGTTGGACAACCCGATTTACATGGCTTCATACCAGATTTTCAACTTGTTTTTTGCCATGTGGTTGCTCATTAAAACACCGTCCCGAACGACAAAAGCGATGTATGCTGTTGCGATGCTATTCCAGTTGATTGCGTTCTTCCTGACGCAGTCACGTGGTGGTTTGGTCGGTTTGGCGGCCGGAGTCTTGGTCGTGGGTATTATTTCGGTGTTTACGATCAAGGATCGTCGTGTGAAGCGGGGGATTATTGCAGCTGTTGCGGCGGTGTTTGTTGCCTACGGAATTCTGTTTGCGTTCCGTAATACGGAAACAATCAAAAATTCTCCATTCGCTCGTGTGACGACCGGTTTTACGGTCATTCCTGAGCCGCGTTTGATCGCTTGGCGCATTGCTTGGGAGGGCTTTAAGGAGCGTCCACTAGTTGGTTGGGGGTTTGATTGTTATCACATCCTGTTTAACCTCAAGTACAATCCACAGTCGTTGCGTTACAGTCAGTACGAAACCTGGTTCGATCGTTCGCATAACACCATCATGGATGTGCTCTCGATGACGGGTATGGTTGGGTTTGCTGGATTCGCTGCAGTGTATCTGGCGCTCTTCTGGTCGCTCTATCGAGCATATCGTGACCAAAGGATCGATGCGGTGTCCTTTGCTTTGTTGGCTGGTTTGCCAGTGGCTTATTTTATTCAAAACGTCTTCGTATTTGATCATCCGGCGGCGTTTACCATGAGTTATCTCTTGTTTGCCTTGGTCGTTGGTGTTTCTTCGCATGGATTTCACGTACCAGGCATGGAGCCAAAGGAGGAGGCTACGCTCAATCATGGAAAGGCTCGTGATCTTCCCGTGATCACGTTCTGTTTGATTCAATTGATCGCTTTGGGGATCGCTTGGCGCTACTCGGTGCTCCCATTCCAGGCCTCTCAAGCGATGATTCAAGCGAATAGTGCGTTCCAATTGCGTCCGATTCGTTACGATATTGCCCTTGAGCTGTTCAAGGTGGCGCATGCCATCCCGACCCCATATATCGATGAACAAGCTTATTTGATGGCGAAGAATCTAACGGATCTCGCGTCTGAGCCGACTTTTAAAGCATCACCGAAGAGAGATGAGTTGGTCGCGTTAACAAAAGAGATTGCCCAACAAGAGTTGGCGCGTCACCCACGTTCAACGAATATGTTGTTCTTGTTGGGTCGTTTCTACCAAGAGATGGCTTCTATCTATCCAGCTGATGCCAAGACGGCAGAAGAGCTGTATAACAAGGCTGTTGAAACAAGTCCGCGTCGTCAGCAGTTGTTCTTCGCCTTGGCGGATTACTACTATCGCCAGAACAAGCCGGAGGAGGCGCTTAACTATGAGCGTAAAGCGATGGAGCAAGATCCGGAGCTTGGTCAGGGACACTTGGCCTACGGATTCTCGCTTCTATATCGCAAGCGTGACGAGGTGAACGGTCCAAAGGAAATCCTTTTGTCGCAAACCACTGCATTCCCATACGCCATTGGCATTCGTGAGCTTCCAGCGGTCGCAGAAGCGGCGTTCTTGGTGAAGGATAAGGCTGTGTTAAAACTCTTGATCGAACGCTACGCTGGTCTCGGAGTTACAAGCGAGTACGTGAAGATGTACGGTGATTTCGCTAGTCGTTTGGAGGCAAATGGCTATCCTGATCTTAAAGAAGAGCTGTACCGAGCTGTACCGGTTGAAATTATGTCTCGAGTACGTGCGGCGGGATCCGCTCCAGTTCCGTCGGTTGAAACGGTGCAACCGTAATCGACCTATGAAGACGGGGAATGAGGCTCTGTATGAGACAGAAGAAGTCGTGCATAAGTATGCAACGTTAAGTGCGCGAGTTCGGCTCTTAAATAATGCAGAAATAGACTTCATTCAGCGTTTTCAGGTATTGGGAAAGCGGGTACTTGTACTAGGGAGTGGAGCGGGACGTGTACCAGCTAATCTCTTTTTATTGGGGAATGATGTGACCGCTGTTGAATATTCGGAAAAGTTACACGCCTATGCAAAAAGCACGGTAGCTCCACGGTATAACGGAATTACCTTTCTGCATGGTGACGCACGTGTTTTGGAGGGGATCCCAGATGCGGATTTCGATGTAGTTTTTTTCCCGATGAACGGGTTGGGCTATAACGTTCCGCTCGAAGAGCGCAACAAAGTACTTCGGCAGATGGCTCGCAAGGTGAGGCCGGGTGGAATTATTGCGTTTTCCTCTCACAATAGTTTGGGAACCATGTCATACAAATCCTCAAAGAAGCGGTGGCCTCGTTTTGGTGCGGACTATGTTATTGAGGAGGAGCTGGTGGTGGGTGGGGGCGTTATTTTTAAAGGGAATCCGACATTTGTGATTCGACAGTCGGTGCAAGAGATGGATGCGCGTTTTCTTGGGTTCTGTGCGGATGCACGTAATGGATTTGAACGAAAAGCCTCACGTCGACTCTATCTTGCGAAATGGGTGTTTCCGTACCTGCTTTACGTTTTTCGAAAAGAACCAAGCAAGACGGCTAGCTGAGCTTCGTAGGTCGTTTCGAGAGGGAAACGTGTTTCTGCAGCGGTTCGATTCCTCTGTCCAATCTCGACAAGTGGTCCACGACTACTCAATGCTTGTTGAAAGGCCTGCTGTAATGCGGATGCGTCACGAGCGGGAATGATCCAAGAGCCGGTTTCCTCAAGTACCCAGGCGTTTGCTCCAACATCGGTCACGATACAGGGAAGGCGTGCCACCATCGCTTCTAGGAGTGAGAAAGGCATGCCTTCTTTGGTGGATGGGAGAACGAATACGTCGAATGCCGCTAAAAACCGATGCGCTTGTTCTTGTGAGCCGGTAAGGATGACTTGGTGTGTGAGGTTGTGTTCACGAATGACGGATTCAATCTTCGCACGTTCTTGGCCTTCACCGATCAGAACGATGCAGGAAGAGGGCGACATTTGAAGAACGGGCGCGGCTTGTTCGAGATATTCAGGAAGATTTTTGGCAGGATAAAAATGTGCGATCGTTCCAAACGTGAAACAATCTGGTGGAATGTTGAGGGCTTGGCGTGCTTCGCTACGACTGAGGCGTGTGTTATCGAGTGCCTGAATATCGATCCCGTTTGGAATAACGGCAATGGATTCTCGCGGTTGAATGCCACGCTCTTCTGCGGCGCGTTTATCCCCTGGATGAAGACAGATAATTACGTCTTTGAAGGAGGCGGTGAGACGTTCCGCGATGGCATAGAAACGTTTTTTCCAAGGCGCGATATGCTCTAAAAAAGCCCAGCCACCGATGCAGTAAATGATACGCGGGACTCGTGCGAGGCGACCGGCAATACTCCCGATGACGCCCATTTTACTACTGTTCAGGTGGAGAACGTCTGGGCGGAGTCTTCGCAGGAGGCGAGCGAGCGAAAGAATAGCTCGAACATCTGCCCAGGGATTGATCTCGCGCTGCATCCACGGAACGCGCAAACAGGGAATCTCGGCGGCCTCTGCTTGTTCAAGCAACCACTCGCCTTCGCCCGCTAGGAGTGTCACCTGAAAACCTCTCTGTTTAAGCCAAGAAGCGTACTGGAATACGAACGATTGAGCCCCTCCTGGTTTGGCAAGCGTAACGGCGATCACGATATGCTGTGGGCGTGTATCGGGCATAGAAAAAGGGGAAAAATTGGCTCGCTATTGCCAAGACTTTCGTTTATAGTGTTCCCGAGTGACGGATTATGCAACCTCGTGTTTTATTCGCCACCGGCATCTATCCGCCCGAGACGGGAGGTCCTGCGACCTTTGTACCGGCTTTGGCGGCCGATTGGCGTACCCAAGGCTTTGCGGTGACCGTGGTGACTTATGGAGATGAGTTGACGGTTCGATCGAAGGATTGGAGGGTTGAGGTTGTCTCACGCTCCGGTGGCGTGTTGCTGCGTTATATCCGCTACGCTTGGCGTGTTTTTCGTTTGGCTCGTTCAGCGGATCTAGTCTTTTTGCAGGGAGCATTCTCTGAGGGGTTTCCGGGCGCTGTGGGGGCTATGGTTGCGGGTAAGCCAACGATGTTACGTGTGCCGGGTGATTTTGCCTGGGAAGCGATGCAGCGAGCAAATCCATCAACGTTTTTAGCGTTAGAGGAGTTTGTTGGACAGAAAAAATCATGGAAGTGGCGCCTAGTGTTTGCGATTGAGACGTGGGTAGCTCGTCGTGCATGTGCTGTAGTGACTCCGAGTGCATACTTGCAGTGTGTGTCTCGTGCTTGGAGGGTTCCCGTGGAGAAACAGCACGTGATCTATAACACGGTTGAGCTAGAATTGAATTTGCCAGAACGTCAGTCGTTGCGAGTTGAGCGGGGCTATACGAACGACCAAAAAGTTCTTGTCGTGAATGCACGGGGCGTTCCCTGGAAGCGCGTAGATTTCTTGTTGGATGTGTTGGATGAGCTGCCGAAGGAATATTGTTTAGTGCATATTGGTGAGGGACCTGAGATTGTCGCTTGGCAACGTAGGGTTGAGCAGAAGGGGCTCATGGATCGAGTGAGATTTTGTGGACGGATTTCTTATCGAGATGTTCAGATCTGGGATCGTATCGCTGACGCATTCTTGCTGCCTTCGCTCTATGAGGGCTTTCCACATGTAGCGGTAGAAGCAGCCTGTCATGGAGCGCCGTGCTTTGTGAGTGATCGAGGTGGAAATCCTGAGGCAGCACAGGTGTATCCTGAGCGCATTAATGTGCTTCCGTACGCCAATACTGATGCCTGGAAGAAAGCGCTTCTCGATCTGCCGAGTCGATTTGATCCGATTCATCCGGAGCCATTCTCGCGTGTCTCGGAGGCGTATGCCGAAGTAGTGAAACGGTTCTTATATGAGTAGCGCCCAACCGTTACAAGTTCTTGCTATTAGTCGTGATCGTCTCGGTCTCGATCCTGAATCGTTGCCAGCACGACGTTGGTTAGAACTCGTGAAACAGGGCATTGAGCTTGAAGTATGGATTTTGGCGAGTGAAGAAACGCACTGGGAGCAGCCAGGCATCCGTGTCTTTGGCACAGGTGGAGGATCGTTTTTTGCGCGTGCGTTGCGCGTGCGAAGACGTGCACCTGTCGTAACGCCACAGCTCGTCACTACACAAGATGCGGCAGAGCTTGGATATCTTAGCTCGAAGCTTGCTAAGCAGTTCCATGCCAGGTTCGAGGTTCAGGATCATGCGGGGACCTTTGATGGATCTGGGATGGCGGACGAATCTCTTGGGTTTATTCGTAGGCCGCTCGCTTACTATTTTGCTAAGCGAGCCGACGCTGTGCGTACGGTCAACCCACAAAGTGCCACCTGGCTTGCTGCCAACACGAACGCCTTTTCCTATTGGCTGCCGATTGTTCCACGTCAGGATTTGCATGGACTGAAGCGTCAAACTGTTCCTGGGAGTATTGTTTGCGTGGCTCGTTTGGTGCCTGTGAAGCGCCTTCGACTTCTGGTGGAAGCGTTTGCTCGACTTCGGAAACAAGTGCCGAGCGTCACATTGACGCTCGTAGGAGATGGGCCAGAACGTGCTTCTCTCGTGGCATGTGTTCAAGAGATGGGACTGGCGTCGGCCGTTACCTTTACTGGAATGGCAGATCCTGTCCCGTATCTCGTCGGCGCTGATGTATTTGTGCTCTTGTCACGTCACGAGGGTTGGGGAATTGCTGCTATTGAGGCAGCAATGGTTGGCGTGCCTGTGGTGATGACAGACACGGGTTGCGCACGTTTTTTAGAAGAGCGAGGGAACGCATTTGTGATTCGTCACGCATCCGCAGATTCGATTGCGCAGGTCCTGCAAAAACAACTCGGTAAGCGCGCGACCCCGCTCGTGGATGTGCTCACACCGGAACTGGCTGCTGAAAAGCAGGCGTATCATTGGAAATCTATTTGCCGACTATGAAGAAGCGTTTATTGATCTGTATTCAAGCGGTGGATCTCGATGATCCATTGATGGGGTTTTTTGTGACTTGGTTGGAGGAGGCAGCGCAATCATTCGAGGCAATTACCGTGCTGGCACTCCGCATTGGGCGCTACACACTTCCTCAAAACGTGACGATTGTTCCGCTGCGTTCTGAGAGTCGACCCGCATCTCGCTTGACCCCTGTTTGGCGACTCATCAAAGAAAGTTGGTTGCGTCGTGGAGCATACGATGCGGTCTTTGTACGGGGTGATCCACATTATGTGCTATTAGCCGGTTGGTTGTGGCGTCTCTTGGGGAAGAAGATCTTGTTTTGGTATGCCCATTGGAAAGTGAGTCAGGCGGCGGTTTGGGGGTATCGCATGGCTCACATCACCATCGCATCCGTGAAGGCAGCATTCGATCATCCACGTATCACTCCGCTGTTTATCGGTCAAAATGTTGATGATCGTCGTTTTTCGGCGCCTACAACTCCGCATACTGGCCCAGTCCGCTTCTTGGCGTTCGGGAGTGTTCGACCGGTGAAACGTATCGAACTCGCAATTGGTGGATTTTTGCGCGGAGGAGCGGAGCAGGCGAAGGCAACGCTTACGATCGTTGGCCCACGTACGGACCGATTGTACGAGGTTCAGATGCTCGAAAAAGCTTCAGGTCATCCACTCATCAAGTGGCAAGATGGTGTGTCGTATGATCAGGTGCCTACAGTCATGGCGAGTTTTGATGTCATGATCAATGCGTGTGTTGGGAGTCTTGATAAGGTGATCTTGGAGGCCATGATGTCAGGACTGGTTGTAATCGCTTCGACGCCTGGGATGATCGAGTGGTTACCGAATGAATTACATTGGTTGTACGCCGCAACGTTGGATGAGATCACGCTCGCGGTGAAGCGTGTGCTTGCGATGTCTGCTCAAGATCGTTGGGCATTGGGTCAGGAGTTGCGATGTTTAGCGATCGAACATCATTCGCTGCGGAATCAGGTTGCAAAGATCGTGAGCTTGCTGGCGTGATCTTCTACGTACATACCTACTATGTCTACGCTTCATCATACGCTCCGCCAAAAACGCATCCTGTTTTTGGTGAATTCGTTGGGCGGTGGTGGTGCGGAGCACGTGTTTGTGAAGCAACTGAATGCGCTTCATACGCAGGGGTATGACGTGAGCTTGGCCACCTTGTACCCTTCTCCCGAAGGGCGGTCGATTGAGTCTCTTCTAACGATTCCAAAAGACAAGCGCTTATTTTTAGGCTTTCGTTCCTTGTTTGATGTTCGTGCGTTATGGCGATTTTTGCGATTGATGCGAGGCACTCATTTCGATCTCGTATATTCGACGCTTCACGAGGCGAATGCGGTAGCGCGTTTCTTGGCGCTTGCGCGTTCGTCGCGTACGGCGTTCGTCGTACGCGAAGCGAGCACAGCTGAGAAGAAGCCTTCCCATTTGAAACGCTGGGATCGTTGGACGATGTCACGTGTTCGGCGGGTGATAGCGGTCTCAGAAGAGGTAGAGACATCGCTGTTAGCGTATATGCCACACGCAAAAGAAAAAATCGTTATTCTACACAACGGGGTAGATGTTGCGCCACCCCATCTGCCGGCTGATACAGCTGTACGTTCTTTATTGACGGTTGGGCGGTGTACGGAAGCCAAGAATCAGGGGGCTATTCTCCAGGCGTTATACCTTCTCCAGGGGCAGGCCGATCTACCGCCACATGTCTTCCATTTGGCTGGCGATGGGGCGTTAAAAACATCGCTAGAAGCCCAGACGCAAGCTCTTGGTCTCAGCCGCTGTGTGCGCTTCTATGGTCATCTTGCTCCAAAACAGGTGAGTGAGCTCTATCAGGCGGCCGACATATTCCTTCTGAGCTCGCTCTGGGAAGGCTCACCCAATGTTTTATTGGAGGCTATGGCGCATGGCGTGGCGTGTGTTGCGACTCGAGTTGGCGGTGTACCCTTTATTCTGCGTCATGAGGAGACGGGGCTTCTTGTTCCTCCGGGTGATGTGCAAACTCTCGCCAACGCAATTAGGCGTCTTCTCGTGGACTCAGATCTGCGTCAACGGCTTGGTCAGGCTGCGCGCGCTCATATTGAAGCAAACTTCTCATTTTCAAAGCACTTGGAACACTTGTTAGATGTGTTTCAAACCACCACTCAATCTCTATGAAGCTCAACGATTTTTTCAAGAACAATCGAACCATCAGTAAGTACTTGTTGGGCAAGTTTATTGCGTTGCACAACTATAGCTATCACAAGATTTCAGAGTACGCTTCAGCGCTCGAGACGGGGATTCATCCGAAGCATGTGATCATGGATTACCATCGTTTTTTTGTGGATCATGTGACGCCAACGGATCGGGTGCTGGATATCGGGTGTGGAAATGGATACTTAGCTTACGACGTCGCTGCCAAAGCGAAGCAGGTCATTGGGATCGATATCAGCGAAAAGAACATTGCAAAAGCTAAGCAACGCTTTACGCGGCAGAATCTTGAATTCTTGGTCGGGGATGCAACGACCCACCCGTTCAAAGAGCAATTCGATACCATTATCTTGTCGAATGTGTTGGAGCATATTGAAGAGCGTGTCACATTCCTCAAGAACTTGAAACCAGTAAGTCGGCGAATTTTATTTCGGGTGCCGATGATTAATCGTGACTGGACCGCGATGTATAAAAAGCTTCACGGCTACGAATATCTCCTCGATACGACGCATTTTATTGAGTATACGGTTCCGATCCTAGAGAAGGAGTTGGCGGAGGCAGGTTGGAAGCTGCTCCCCGGCTATCAAGTGAATTGGGGGGAGCTTTGGGGCGTGATGGAAGTTGCCTAGTGTATGAAGTTTTTGTTTTTGTTGCCGCGTCTCCACAATAACCAGTATGAGGGCATGAAGGCGCTCTTGGAGCACGGTCATGAAGTGAAGGTGGGTGTGCTCTATACGTTGCAGACGGAACGCTACGATCTCGTGCAGCCTACCACTTTGGGCTATTCTTGGATTTTTCGATGCTGGAAAGGACTCTTTCGAACGAAGAGCACTTCTACGCTGAAGGACCGATTTGAGCTGCGGTATGGATTCCCGTCTCTTTGTAGGCTCTGGCGACTGATTCGTGCGAGTCGTGCGGATGTCGTTATGATTAAAAACATCGATAGCGTTTTTTCTCTCATGGCGATGGTCATGGCCCGTCTCCTGAAGAAAAAGATTGTCGTGAATCTGCAGATAGATAAGCACCGCAATCAGCCGAAAAGCGGCTCGGTTGAGTTTGTGAGACGTTGGTTTGGGGCGGAAGTGATTACGCCTCTTTTGGGTGATCCGAAATATCCCAATCACAACTCGAACCTTCACTACATTCCTTTTACTCATCCATTGGATGAGATGATGGAGGATCGTCGCGGTCGTACTGGTCCTATCCGCATCCTGTGTGTCGCGAAGTTTCAGGCGCGTAAACAGCAAACACTCTTGCTCCGTGCGCTGTCTGTACTTGGAGATCTTGATTGGGAGCTTCGTCTCATTGGCCAACGGGGAGAGCCCGAGTATCTTCAGACGATTCAGACGCTTATTCGTAAGCAGGGCTTAGATAAGCGTGTTTCTGTTGAGGTTGATCTTCCTTGGGAAAAGATGCGGCAAGCGTTTCGTTGGGCGGACCTCTATATTTTGCCAAGCGCTCGTGAGCCGGCGGCTGTTTCGTTGCTTGAAGCCATGAGCTTTGGATTGCCTGTTATCTGTTCTGATGAAAACGGAACGCGATGCTACATTGTTGAAGGGGAGAATGGTTCAGTGTTTCACTCGGGAGATCAGATGGATTTGGAGCGAGCGATTAGACTGGTTGCATCGAATCGAACGCAACTTTTACGAATGGGCGATAAAAGCCAAGAATTGGTACGCGAATACTATACGCCCGAAAAGACCTACAAGCAGCTGATGGATCTCGTGAGCCGTTAGATACGTCCAAACGTGTGTAGGGCCTTTACGAGTCCCTCCGTCATATCACGTTCAAATTGGCCTTGAGTGTACTGGAATGAGTTAAGGTAGGTCTGGATAGATCGATCCGTCCGTTCTGCTATAGGAAGTTCTGAGAGTGCCGTGATGCGCGTCTTGAGCTGCTCTTTGTCGTATGGATTTTGAACGAGTTCGCCAAAGGACCCGGTATCAATCCCTGTTTCAGGTGTCACGATCGGAATCAGTCCACGCCGCATACAGGTGGTCACAGATGTAGCGATTCCTTCGGAACAGGAAGGGAGAATGATGTACGAACAGTGCGAGGTGACCTCTCGGAATGTTGGCCCACACACATCGACAAAGCCGATCCAGTGGATGTTTTTTGGTGGAGCAGAACGAATACGATAGAGCGTTTCAAATTCGGGTTCTTCTGGACCACAGATAAACAGCTCTTGATCAGGTAATTCTTGGAAGGCTTCGATCACGAGATCGAGCCCCTTCACGATGTGGCCATTGCCGCCGAAGTATAGAAAATGGTTCGCCTGACGTGAGGTGAGGTCGCTTAATGATAATGAAAGTAGGGGGGATGATGATGGTCGAATTGGGTAGATTGGTTTTTTGTATTGATCGTAGGTCGCTCGAGTATACGCATTGCCAACGCAGAAAATAACATCCGTGACGAGCATGGACTCCTTGATTTTTACAAAGTCGATGGTGCGTCGTGGCTTGATCCCAGCGGCCTCTGGATGGCGTTGAATGAGAGCGTCATATCGTCCTAATGTCCAGGTATTGCTTTGATCTGGATCTGGTCCGGCAGCGTAGAAGATCTTTAGAGTCTTTGGGAGTCGTGCGGCGATGCGTTCGAAATAGCGCCCGGAATTGCCTGCGCCTAGTCCCAGGAACAAGCTATATTCGTTGTATGGAAGTTGATCGAGCTGCTCGGGTGAGATGCTGCGATCGATGATATCGATAGAAAATCCAAGCTGATTGAGAATCTGTGTGATGCAGATAATCTCCCAATTGTTGGTATGCGTGTAGCGATCTGCAAGGGCAGAATCAAAAAAGACATCTGTTTTATAGTATAAAAGGGCTTTTTTATGTGGTTGTTGGAAGCAGTGTTTGGTGTAGTTTTTGATGATGACCTGTTTACGTGGTCTAAAGATTTTTGTGAAATGAGACAGGATCATACGGTGTGTGTAAAAAGAATCTCACGCGCCGCCGGCCCCGTCTGGAATAGGAGATCAATGCACGACATATACGGCATGAATGGTTCGAAGGATTGTTTGTAGATTGGATGATGAAACTCGTGAAACTGAACGTTGATCCCGGCGGCTTCAAATGGTTCCAGCCGCAGGTAATCTCGTCCGGATGGGCCGGAGAGATAGAGCTCAGGTTTAGGATCAAACGCTTTACAGATGCTGAATACGACCTGCTCATCTTCATGTCGTTCGTAGCTCAACTCAGATGAGCGGATTATCTGCTTTGGATGAATGGCAAAGGCATCCAAAATAAAGTGCAGCAGCTCAATATTGAGATCAGCAATTTTAGTGTGCGGCTTTTGGATGATCTCAGCGATCTTAGGGTAGTAGGTTTGAAAATAAGGCGTCTTGCGGTAGGACTGCTCCATGGATTTTAAGTATTTTTCTTTCCATGGTGTTAGTTCTGCGATCTCGATATCCTTAATCTCTGTTTGTAAGGGTTGTTTTTTTACAGGTACGGTCAGCCATTGCCAGCCTTGGTTTGTGCGGATTTTGTTACGATTCTGAAAATAGTTCTTTTCGAACTGAACTGTATCTAGGATCACGAAAACATCGGCTGCCGCCACTTTATGCAAAAACCCAAGCCAGACAAGATGTTCTGGCTGATGAATGGTTACGACCATAAGTACGCCTCAAGCAA
>CAZENZ010000027.1:0-15056 GCA_964513705.1 uncultured Gammaproteobacteria bacterium | reverse complement strand
CGAAGCGCGGCAAGCCATGGGACGTATCGCTGCACAAAATATCATCTCCGTGCTATCTGGAAGACCACCGCTCACACCGGCAAAATAAACATGAACAGGGGGTAAAATTGCCGATCTGCGGGTTTTTTGTTAGTCTAGCGTGCGTTCCGGAAGTGTTTGAAAATTAAGCGGGCCCTTAGCTCATTTGGTAGAGCACTGCCTTTGCAAGGCAGGGGTGGCCGGTTCGAGCCCGGCAGGGTCCACCATCAAAATACGCTCCCGAAAAGGAGCGTATTTTGTTATACGTCTAAGCACCTACACATCCTGCTTTGGTGCTGCATTCCACAAATCGCGTGGCATACCGACCCCTTCTTTGCGCACCAAATAGGTCGCAATAAGTTGAGCCAGCCGTTCGGGCCGAGCTACTAAGATTTTTCCGCCCGCAACGACGCCAATCGAACCAGATTGCTGGGAATCCTGCACCAACTTACCCTCATTTCTGCGAAGAAAGTCCATAAGACGTATGTTAGGAGTTAACTGACGATCCGGTACCAAAACCCAGGCGTTCGCCACATAAATACCCGCCACTCGCCCCACCGCCGTGTTTTCTGCTGCCAAAAAATAGTCTTCTGGAATCGCCTGGTGTCCTTGCCAACGACCTTCGGTGATCGTGTACCGATCACCCCAACTATTTTTTGTGAACACACATTTCTTCCCTTCGTACATGCCAAAGCCTGAAAGAAACACGGCGTGACTCCAACGTGATTCACCCGCCTGAGGAACGCGAATCAACGGCGTCGACCAACCGGGGGTTGTTCCCGCGAATCCACCGACCACTCCACAATTATTTCGAATGGCATGTGCATAAAGATCAATATCCGTGGTTTGACCGGGAATCACGCGATAGGAGAACTGATCAAAACGACGCGCCTCATCGAACACCGCTTCAGACATCCAGTCCTGAGAAAACATAAACTCTTCACTCGGGGCACGGCCTCGATCGTAGGAAGTGACTGTTGATTCCGGACAGTCACCAATGTTCGCGACAAGCTGAACTCCGTCACGCAACGATGAACCTGCATTCACACCGGCGCTGATCTGAGCGTAGATAAAGCGACGCGAAAAATCGACATCTTGATTCGTGAGTTGCTTGTGCCACGCGCGAAGATGCGCCGCCGTTGCCTGTGCAACGCACGAAAAAGACTGACCCTGATCGTACGTGATGGGCGCGATGCGAAGCTGCTCATAGACAGAAAATCCAGTCTGCCAATCTGCAGGCACCACTTCACCCGCTCCAAACAGATCCTGATACCGAAAGTCTCGACTATCTGGCGCGTCCTGGATTAACCCGTGACGTGGTACATAAGAGCGACCCATACAAATATGCGAACACTATAGCAGAAAGGGATTGATTAAGGCTTGCACCTCGCTAGAAGGCATTTGCTCAATAAATACACATCGCTCAGAGTCCGTTATTCTGTTAAAGATCCCCCTGAGCTCATCCGATACGCTCTGGAGCTCTAACTTTCTTACGCCACGCTGCCGAAGCAGTTCGAGCTCAAGTCCAATAAGAAGCTTCCCAAGCCCCTTCCTTCGCCAAGAGAGATCGGGCGGCAAACCCTGCGTACGATAGAACTGTTCGAGAATGGCTTGGTCATAACCCGCCTCGTGTCCTTGGTCACCCTTTCCTCCAATTACATCCACACCGTTCATTCCCCAGATCTCGTCGGCCGTACGAAGAATTTTACCCAAGTGCGCTGGAAGAACCGTTTTTCCCCACTCTTCAGTAAGGTTACGTGAGATGGCGAAATTGCCGTTCGCCCAGGTCGCCTCAGGAACCCCTGGATATCTCACAATTTTTACATCTCGATGTCCCACGGGTGTATAGATTCCAGATCCCTCCGGAACTTCTGCAACGAGATCAATGACATAACCCTCTGAAAATCCATAGCGACCACCCAAAGCAACTTGGTGAGTCGGTGTAATCGTTCCGTCGGGACAGTCAGGATTTTGTATCGTGCGGCAAGTTGCAAACAAACGAACAGGAGGAATTTGTGGTGGAGCTTTTAACTCCACCCAACCTTTCACACGTAATTCTTCCACTAATTTTTCTGGAGATAGATGCTTCTCCGACGATATGCCTTTCTCTGGTGATTTTTGCACCTCCACTTTCAACGGGACCCATCCAACAACAGGGCTCATTTCTTGCGATTTCCAAGAAGCATGGGTATGCGGAGGCATTTTACTTTCCAGTATAACAAACAAAGAAGGCCCGCCCCTAGGCAGACCTTCTTTTATCCTTCTTACATCACCTCATCTATCTTGGTAACACATCACTTGGGTAAGCGGCCGTCCCCTGCGCACCACTCACACTGTATTCTGAAGGGTTATTGATATCCTGGCCAAAGCGATAGTCCATATAGAAGGCGTCGGACACATCATCCACTTGGCGCATCCAGAATGGACCATACAGAGCTTGCGCGACCGCCTCCGTCTTCACCCAGCGCAAACGACGATCGGCATCCACTGCATAGACGCGCATATCCGTCATGAACTTCACGAGACGCTTTCCTGGACGATAGGTAATGTTGGCACCGAGTGGGATATCAGCCAACTCACGCGATGCAACAATGCGCACACGAGAGAAATCTGGGAACCAGCTGAAGTAGACCTGTGGATTTGGGAAGGAATGACGACGACCATCGGCACCGATGTAGTACACCGTTGTATCAAACTGTGTGTTTGGATCACCATCATCCTGCAGCTTGATCAAGTCATGAACCTGGACACCGATCAGATCGATGCGGCGCAAACGCGTGGAAAGATCTGGGTCAATCGAGGCAGAAACAACTGGCTGCGCTGGACGAATGTGGATGGTGCGCTCTGCACGAGCCGTGTGGTTCGCCTGATCACGCACTTGGAGCGTGAATGTGAAGATGCCGTATTGATTAGCATACCCAGCAATCTGACCGTTTGGTGAAAGATAGAAACCCGTTGGCATATTGCCACCAGCTAACATCCATTCATACGGCGGCTGACCACCGGACACTTCCAGCTGACGGGCTGAGTAGTAGCCTCCAATACCACCATCTGGGAACCCTCCGTGAATCAAGAGCGGCACTGATCCATCTGGCTGTGTCGGTGTGACCGAAGGAGCGGGTGGCGTGGGAGGAGTTGGTGGCGTTGGTGGGGTAGGCGGCGTCACAGGCGCAGCAGGAAGGACATCCAAGAAGAACTCACCAGACGAAGACACATCTACCCCTTCCGGCCGTGCGCGGAGTTGAGCCAAGCGGAATCGCCCTTCTCTAGTCGGTGTCCCGCGCAAGATACCGTCGGCATCAAAACTCATGCCTGGGGGCAACTCTGTCCCTTGCAACGCAACCCATGTGACACGAGCACCCGTTGGGCCTCCGGTGTAGGTAAATTGATATTTGTAATCAACACCGACACGTGCGCTTGGCAAATCCTGTGTCGTAATAACGAATCGTGGGAAAGTCAAACTGTTTTGATTCGAGGACGACGTGTCTGGACTCATGGCAGTGGACACACCATCTGCCGATACAACATTCAACGTAAACTGGCTGATCCCTGCACGATCGCCGCTATAAAATTTCAAGCGAAAAATCGCCTGACCGAGTGCCGTCGCCGTTCCACGAATGATTCCACGATCCGGATCAAGCTCAAGACCGCCAGGCAGTGCTCCCTGCTCCAACGCCCAACGCGTATTCGCCCCACCACTCGATGTCAGACGTGTTTCATAGGCACGACCAACAACGGCGTCAGGCAAACGAGGTTCGCTCGTAAGCGTCAACGCACTTGCATCAATCGCACTTGATCCAGCCCCCGCCGCATCTTGCGTCGGCCCGTCGTTAGAGGAAGACGCCTGACCGTTCGACTGCGGCGATGAATCCTGGGGTTGCTGCTGCACCGTCTGATCAGAACCCTGCATGAGACGCCAATCATAGTCGTAGTAGCCGAGAGCGTAGGCTGCGAGACCCGTCGCTACAGCGGCAGCCGAAACCAACAAGACTTTTGTCTGAACGGAGAGGGAGGTTTGGACCATAGGAAGGATCCGAGAAAGAACCAAGAATAAGGTTTGCACACAGTATAGCAAAGAACGTATCATATGGGCATATGAATACCTCCCCCAAGTGTTGCAGCTCGGCGCGTGATATCGGTCTTTTGGCCTTACGTGTCGGCGTCGGTATCGTCTTTATCATGCATGGCTACGGCAAATTGTTCGGCGGAGCCCCTGGTATGGATATGTTTACCGGCATGGTGAAGGGTCTCGGCTTCCCGGCTCCAGCCTTGTTCGCCTATCTCGCCGCGTTGACGGAGTTCGTGGGTGGTATCGCGATCCTGCTCGGCATGTTCATGAACGTTGCAACCATTCTGGGCGCTGTCGTGATGCTGGTAGCCCTCTTCATGGTCAAGAAATTCAGCTTTCCCGCCGCTGACGTCGATCTCGTTTTGCTGTTGTCGATGGTCGGGCTGTTCTGTCTCGGATCTGGCCGCTATAGCTTGAATTCCGTCTGCAAAATGAAGTCGGACGCCTGCTGCGGAGGAAAAGACGATAGTTGCTGCGCGCAAGGTTCGATGAAGAAATAACGATCTCGCGTGTTGCAAAAACACCCCCTGGATGATCAGGGGGTGTTTTTGTATTTTGCTCATCTATTCCACCCCTCAAACGATCCGATAACCATCAGATAGTTATTCAGGGGGGGTGGGCCGTGCAAGACAGTGCACGGCCCACCCTGATGATCGCCGAAGCCGCGGCGACGCGGTGCCCGTAGAAGTTTTTCTACAGCCGGGCCGTCGATGGCGGGTCGAGCTCTCGCTCGCACCACTGATCGACTCTGCTGAAACCTAGTTACCTAGGAAGAAGGGTCAGTACATGAACGAATACCCCTCGTGCAGCGTGCCGAGCTCGCGAGTTGCCGCCCGCCACACCACCGTCATAGCCCCGCAGTAGCCGTCGGCGAACCGTGAGCCGTTGTTGTAGGCGAACACCTCCTGGACGACCTTTTGGTAGGGTCCAAAGAAATTCTCGCTGCTCGTCCCATGGTTGCGGACGACGTCGAGGACCCGCTTGGTGGCGGCCTCGAGATCGACGAGCACCAGACGCTCACGACCGCCGTCGGTCGCGAGCTTGTAGCCGATCGCCTGGCGCAACGTTCCGACAGCGCAGTCGAAGTCGCCGTCGCTGTCGATGAACCCGATCTCCGCGCCGTCGCGGAAGATCTTCACGCGGAACTCGATGGTGCCGCAGGGAGCATCGAGTTCCAGCCGCTTAACGATCCCGTGAGAGCGAAGCGCGCAAAGCTCCGACAGCGTGGCCTCGAGGCAGCCGGCGTCTTCGCCACTCCTGAAGCGCAGGACTCCGACAACCGTCGGATCCTCGAGCCCGAAGGCTTCGAAGTTGGCAGCGATTGGAATGTGCGAGGACGCCTGCACCTCGTGGTACAGGCGCATCGACTCCGCCTCGAGGCGCTGGACCTCGCTGTCCTTCCCCGCCTCCTCATAGCGGTCGGCAGCAAACTCGGGCTTCCAGCTCGAATCCTTGACGAGCGCCCAGCGCGCGTCGTGGGCCACCTTGGAAGCGGCCCTGTACGCGTCGAACGCGAGAAGGAAGGCGTGCAGAGCGGTGATTTCAGCCATCGAACTCTCCTTGTCGAGGGGCGTGAACTACTTCTCCACCTCATCGGTAGAGCTATCGGTCCTCACGGATCGTCCACATTTACGCAGTGAATGCGTCTGTAATCACGGTACAGATCCGTTTAAATAGAGACTCGATTGATTCGCTCACGTATGAGTCGTCGCTCGAGATCCGTTTCGACAAACCAGAAGAGCCATAAGCCCCTCAATTCATTTCTCTAGTAGCTAAAGAAACCTCTTGAGGAGCCTAAAATTGCGCTTTTCTTAAACCATGAAACGTATTATATTACTATAATCTATCGCTTTTGTCAACGCTTGGTGTACGAACACCTAAAAAGACACTCGTTCTAGCCAAAAATTTTGTTCAGGCGCTATTTACAACATCCCACCTCTAAGACCGCCACAATGCTTTCGGAAACGCCAAATAATATAAAGCTTTATTCAATGGTAGATCCCACGTCCCCATGAGATCCACGTCTCGCCCACCCCACCCACGCTTGAAGCGCGTAATCCCTTCCCACGAAGGTTTGTAGTAGACGTTGGATTGGAGTCGTGGGTTAGCGCCATACAGATCGTAATATTCCGCGCCCTCTTCACGCGCAACTTGCATCGCCTGCCAATGGAGTAAATACGGCGCCATCACCTGACGATCATCCGACGAAGAAGAACCATGCAAATACGTCACGGTATCACCAAAGACGATTTCCATGTTGGCGGCGAGACATTTCCCCTGCCAGTCTGCGAAACGTAACCGCGCGAAACCCGATGGGAGCAATGCCTCACACGTCTTCCGCAAATATTCGTCTTCATGCGAGACGAACTGATCTCGCTCTGCTGTCTGCCTAGTTAGTGCCAAAAATTGTTCAATATCTTCTTTGGTACCCCCCGTTCGAATCTGCACCCCGTGCCGTTCTGCTACTCGAATATTGTAGCGAGTCTTCGGATGCATGTTGGTGAGAAGTGCCGCCGACTCCTGCTTCAAATCGACGATGATCGTCGAAGCAGGCTCGAGCGCATGCGTACGCTGCATACGAAGCGGCATCATACCTCGCCCTTCATCCAATGTAAGTGGCGGTTCAACGCGCAAGAACAGCCCCTTATGCGGAAAAGAAAACTTCGCCAGCTCTTCGAGAAATGTACAAAACACGGCACGCGGCTCCGTGATACGTGGCGCGAATACTGGACCACGCGGAAAGAGCCAATAGCCCGTGCCAAAGCGCTTGGGATACCAAATCGCTTGGCCCGCCACGTGCCAATCTCCACGGTCGTCCACCAAAGCAATCCGCACGACACTCTTCCCTCGTGAACACTGAAACTCCCCCCACGCCCATGCTTGAGGAAACGCATTCCAAGCATCCGCTTGAATAAAACGATCCCACACTACACGGTCCTCGATAGCGAGAGCACGCAACATAAAAGCCTAACTAAGAACCTTCAAAGCCGCCCGAATCCGATCCGAAGGATCTTTGATATCAGCAGATACCACCCTGAGCGCATCACGCACCTGCGCAGCTGTATATCCCATCCCCTGAAGCGCATCCGCAACGTCGCAATCGGTCGAAGACACCTGCTCTGGATCGACGAGCTGCCCCTTTAATTCAAGGATGATTTTCTGCGCCGTCTTCTTGCCTACCCCCGGAAGTGCCGTCAGCGTTTCAAGATCCCCCTGCATAACCGCGCGCTGGACCACATCCGCTGAACCCAACGATAACAACGTCATTCCAACCTTTGGCCCGACTCCAGAGACACTCAACAATTTAGTAAAAAGCGCCAAATCTTGTGACGAAAGAAAGCCATAGAGCTCATGCGCGTCCTCACGTAACTGCTCATGAATATAGAAAAACTGCTCCTGACCCACATGGAGCAAGGACAGGACAGACGATGAAACTTGTACACGATAGCCCACCCCTCCCACCTCAAGGAGCGCCCAGGTCGCCGCTAGTTCAATCAATGTGCCGCGGAGGGATCCGATCATACGGAGGCTAGTGTAG
The DNA here is from genome assembly GCA_964513705.1 of uncultured Gammaproteobacteria bacterium. GTDB lineage: Bacteria > Patescibacteriota > Patescibacteriia > 2-12-FULL-60-25 > 2-12-FULL-60-25 > JAGOTP01. The sequence goes on along the minus strand of CAZENZ010000027.1, from coordinate 7,431 downwards.
TATGAGGAGGGCTATGAAACAATCTCAACTGACCGCCAAAACCGTGCATACAATCCTAACAAAGCTCGCCAAACCTGAACGCGCCAAAACCTTTACTTGGTTTTTCAAAACCGGACCCGGTGAATATGGCGAAGGCGATCGTTTCATGGGGATCACCGTTCCTGAATTACGCCGAACGGTACGCGAGTACAGAACACTCCCCCTCAAAGAGGTTATGTACTTACTCCACTCAGCCCTCCACGAAGAACGCCTGCTTGCGCTATTCGTCTTGATTCATCAGTTTTCTCGCGGCGATGAAACAACACAAAAAACGATTTACGATCTCTATCTGGCGAACACGAACTACATAAATAACTGGGATCTCGTTGATGCCAGTGCGTACCAAATTGTCGGATCGTGGCTCAGCCGACAGTCAGCCAAGACCACAAAGACAACGCTCACAAAACTCGCTCACTCAAAACTTCTCTGGGAACGACGTATCGCTATGATCGCCACCTTCCATTGGATTCGACGTGGTGATTCTGCGCATACGCTTACGATTGCCAAGCTACTTCTCCCTGATCGACACGACCTGATTCAAAAAGCGGTGGGTTGGATGTTGCGAGAAGTTGGGAAGAGATGTTCCGAATCCACGCTCAAAACATTCCTCGACAAACATATTAAAATGATGGGGCGCACGAGCGTCCACTACGCGATTGAAAAGTTTCCCGAACCTCTCAGAAAAAATTACCTGCATCGCTAAAACGACACACAAAAAGAAAGAACGGGTGGCGGCGTGGGTGAGCCACCACGCCGCCTGAGAGCATCCCCCTCAGCTCACGCGACGAGTGCCGACCGGATGTCGGCCTCGAGACGCGTACCAGCGATCACCGACCCGTAGCGCTCGGAGAGCGGGAGGAGGGTGTCACCGATTCGCATGTAGGGCTTCCCCTCCTCTTGATCGACCGTGATGGCCGCGCCGCGCCGGAGGCAGCCGTACGCCTCCGGCGAACGCACGACTACGAGCCGCCGCTTGGCGTCGGTCGCGGAACCGGCGGGAACGCCGTCCCACGCACAGCCACCGCACAGCTTGCCGTCAACCGGGGCCGGGTGAGCCTCGCACGGCGGAGAGAGATGTTGATTCGCCTTCATTGCATGCACTCCTGTCACCAAATGCGAATCATTCGCAAGTGGTAGAAGAAGGCTATAGAGATCGTTTCACTTCGTCAAGTACTTGCAAGTTATTTGCATGTGTATATGGTCACTGTGAACTTTTGCTTGCCCCGTATTCGCATCTAGACTACTCTACATGCAAATGCCTACCCATCGTCCCCACTCACTCAAGGAACAGCTCCATGCGGCTGGTTTTCGTGCTACACCAAGCCGACTGAGCATCGCTGAATACTTGCAGAAGGCGCGTACTCCACTAAGTACGCCAGCGCTCACGGCAGCGCTTGTCCCACAGGAGCTCGACCTCGCGACGCTCTATCGAACCCTAAATTCATTTGAAGAGAAAGGGCTAGTCCGCCGCGTGACCATCGACCCGCGCTTCGCTTCATATGAGTGGGTGCATGACGAAGGACATCACCATCATCATTTGGTGTGCGAACAGTGCGGTTTGATTGAGGAAATTCCTAACTGCGAGCTTGAAGCACTCGAGAAACAAGTCTTGCGGCAAACATCCCAGTTCAAAGAAATTCGTTCACACTCGTTGGAGTTTTTTGGAGTTTGTAAACAATGTAGTCACTCCTGAGCCACTTCGCAAAAGAGCTCACAAATAGAACATCTGCTTCTTTGCAAAGCGTCTTTCTTGTTGCGTATAGTTAGAATGAATCATTCTAGCGCCCTCTTCCATGCAACACCACATCGCCATTCTGACCGGTGGCACGAGCTCTGAACGCGAGATCGCACTTCAATCCGCCGCCCACGTCCAAGAAGTACTCGCATCACACTTTACGATCAAGCTTTACGACTTCCCACAAGATCTGGAACGTTTTCTTCAAGAGCGCGCTTCGATTCACGTTGCCATTCCCCTCTTTCATGGCGTTGGCGGCGAAGACGGAACCATTCAAGGCTTCCTTCAAACACTCAACATTCCCTTTTTATTCTCCGGCGTAGAGGCGCAAGCGATCGGCATGAACAAAGCGGTGACAAAAGATCTATTTACCCGCTGTGGCGTCAAGACTGCGCCATATCAAGTGATCGAATCTTCTAATATCCTCCCTCTTTTCACCAAACCTTGTGTCCTGAAGCCGCTCAACACCGGAAGCTCCGTGGGCATCTCCATCGCAAACGATGAAATCAGTTATCAACTCGGCATCGATGAGGCCTTCCGACATTCAAAACACATTCTCATCGAGGATTACATTCCGGGACGAGAGTTTACGGTTGCCGTGATCGAGACCGCTACGAGACTCACCGCCCTTCCCGTGATCGAGATCAAATCCAAACACGCATTTTTTGATCTAGAGAGTAAGTATGATCCCGCCTTGGCGGATGAGGTCTGCCCAGCTGAGATTTCTAGCGAACTGTCTGATACACTCAAAAAAATTGCCATCCAAGCACACGAAGCAATTGGCGCGAAACATCTTTCGCGTACCGACTTCATCGTTGATGAACACGGCGTGCCATGGACGCTCGAGATCAACACGATTCCAGGACAAACGAAGAACTCGCTTCTGCCAAAAGCCGTACGAGCTTCTGGGTTGAGTTTTTCAGAGATATATCGTGTTTGGATTGAAAAAGAACTGAAAAAATAGGCTATATTGCCCTGAAGCCGATATTTTAATACACTCCTCCCGATCGAGTTCGGGAGTGGTTTCCGACTACGAATCAATGCCCTCGAAAGGAGGGTGTGTCGATGACAGAACGTAGATACGAACATGGCGCTGAACTCGGAGCCGCAGCACGCCTCATCGCGGCCGCCGACATCTCGAGCGGCGGTCAGTTCAACGTGTGGCTGCACAAGGTCGGCCCGCACGTCGAAATCGTGAAGGTCGGGCCCGAGCTCCTGACCGCGCCCGACCTGGGTCTGCAACATGCAGCGAGATGGCTCATGACGGGCTTCCCCAATATCCAGATCATGTACGACGGCAAGTTTCACGAGATCCCGTCGAAGATGGTGGCGGCCGTCAGGAACCTCGTGCATCTGAAGCACCCGGACGGCGGACGCGAGCTCGTCTGGGGATTCACCATCCACGCCTCGAACGGTGCTGAGGTGTTGCAGCAGGTCGCGAAGGTGAAGGGCCCGCTCAAGATGCTCGCTGTGACCATGCTCACCACCATGACGGAGGAGACCTGCCAGCGCCTCCACGGCAAGTCCATCAAGGAAAAGGTCATCGAGCTCGCCCGCGAGGCGCTCAACGGCGGTGCCGACGGCATCGTCTGCTCCCCCGCGGAACTCGCCGTGCTCGATGAGCATCCCGAGTTCGACAACCTGGAGCGGATCACGCCCAACATCCGACCCGCCTGGGCCGTCGTGCCGAGCGACGACCAGAACAGGACGCGCGAGATGACGCCCAAGGCCGCGATCGTGGGCGGCGCGACCCGCCTCGTGGTCGGCCGCCCCGTGTCGGGCACGTTCGCCGGATACGAGGAAGCGGGCGTGAGCGGCAACGTCGACCGCCTGCTCACCGAGATCGAAGCAGGCCTCCACGAGCTCGCCACAGGCGCCGCCTGACCCATCAACACCACCGCGCGCGAGTCACATTGCGCGCACGCCCGGGACTTGGCCCGGACAGAACCCGCGCGGCGCCAAGCACCGCCGCGCAACACCCCTCACCCCATCGGAGCAACGCTCGCTCCGGTCGGGTGTTGTTCGTTTATAAGACGTTCGCACGGAAGTGTATTACTATACTCACATGACGAAATCTGAACTCGAGCCAATCCTCGATCAGCTCATTGCCCTCGGCGAAGATGCGGACGAACTCAACTACTGGCGTGATATCTTTGAAGATCTGCCCGAGGACAAACAACAAGACATCGCCAAGCTGTATCAAGAAGAACTGACAGAGCTCAAAAAAACGACCGTTCCACCACCAACTCCACTAACCGCAGAAGCGCCAACGGCGACTCCAGAACCCTCCCCCGAGACAAAAGCCCTTCAGGGCATTCAACAACAAGCCCTCGCCTATTTAGATGAGGTTGATACAGCCAGTCAGGAAGAGGATCATGCCTTAGCTGACTTTGCTAGTGCACTCGACGAAGAAAAAACCAACGAAATACGTGCCAGCCTATAAGCACCTATGAGTACCGTCCAAGAACACGTCCCGCAGCCTGAAGCTAGTAAAGATAGAACAGAACAACCGTCTGCACGACGGGTTGTTAAAGCTGCCTTCGAAAAAATCACATCGCTAGATGTATTTAAGCGACATCAGGCTGCTCTATTCGACAAGCTCAACGAAGCCGCCACCCAAGCCACCACTCGTGCTGCAGAAAAATTAGCTCACTTCATTGCCACCACCCAGTTATCTGAGGCGGGTGTTGCAAATGCAGAGCAAAGAACTGGCGTAAAAGAGAAGCTGGCCGCTCATCAAGCGCGCATTCAGGAAGCGTTCACTCGTGTGAAAGATGGGATCAGTCAAGCCTCCGAACAGAATTTTGAAGCGCTCAAAAGCAAAGAAAAAGTCATCGAAGACGCTCAAGAAAAACGTGCCGACGTTCTACGAAAAACGCTCAGCGGGGCAGCAGACCTCATTCCATTCGCCGGTGGAGCCAAGATGGCTATGGAAGCAGTTCATGGCGCTGATGCGGCTGGTGAAACGCTCACCGGAAAAGACCGCGTCATTCACGGTGTCATGGGGGTAGCGAGTCTCGCACTTGATTTCACAGGTATTGGGGAAGCGGGAAAAGCCATTGGCCTGGTTGGACGAAGCGCAGAACTTGTGGGAAAACTCGGCGTACAACTCGCGGAAAAAGGAGCGGCAAAAAGCGCCGCTCTCTTGGCAAAAACGGCCACCTTCATGGGAAAACACCCAACTGTCGTAGCTCAAGCCGAAAAATGGGCTGAACAAAAGATCGGAGCCAAAGTCAAAGACATCGCGAACTATCGCAAGGGCGATCGTCCAGCCGCTCAACCAGAACAAGTCGCCGCGTAAATTGAACCCTATCTCAAGAGCGCCATCGCTTGATCATAGGTCGTAGGACGACTATCCGTCAGTCCTGGATCACGCACAGTCGCCCCGCTTTCACGGCTTGGGGTGAACCCACAGTCATTCCCTCCTGGAATCGCCAGGTCGTTGTTCCAGTACGTATTCCCACTCGCCGTGACACCCGTGAGACCGTGATTCAAGAGCTCACACACAACCGGCATACGACCGTTGGTATCAACGATTGTATTATTGCGCAGCGTGACCCCATCCGTTGATTCACGTGGCGCATTTCCAGCACGCGCTTGAATAATGGCCGCTGCATTATTCAGGAATAGATTATTTTCAATCAGCGTATTCTTTGCATCGAAGAGCGCCAGGCCGCCGTACGCCCCATGCGCAATCACATTCTTGCGGAAGATTGTATCGATGGCTTCATACTGCTCACTCTGCAACAACTCGGCATCCGTCCAACCACCAATTCCCCAGATTGGATTCCCATCCGCTCCCCCACGCTGAAAATCAATGACGTTCTCCTCAATCAACGCACGCTTTGACCCACCTTTCACATAGCCCGCCATATTCCCAACGTCATGAATAAAATTACGACGAATAATCGTATCATCTACATCGACCAGATCTAGCGCCTCCTGCCAAAAGGCTTCGTTGCCACTCGGGCGACGACCTGGACGAGCTAAATCACAGCCCTCGATCGTGACGTGATGGGCCTGGTTGATTTTGAGTACATCCCCATCAAATCCTGCATCATGCAGATTCAGATTGCGGAGCGTAATGTGATGCGCCCCATCCTGAATATGAAAAACGTCACTTTGCGTGTCATGCACTTCAAATCCTTCAAATACCAGATACGAAGCACCGCCACCTACATTAAATGACTCGTCACCCGTGGAACGAAAGCTCACAGAACCACGTACCCCATCAGCAATGAGATAGATTGGGTTCACTGCCGTTCCACGAGTTTCAATCCAGAATTGCTGTGTGAGTGTGTAGCTGCCTGGCGCGATACGAATCAAATCACCGGGACGCGCTTGGTTCATAGCATCACGCATCGCCTGAACGGAATTCACGCGGACCGTACGCAAGACACCCGGATAGTTGTTTGTCGTTGCAGGAGGGATGGTCGGCGGCGTGACAGGCGGTGTCACAGAAGGATTTGTTGACCCAGGCACACCGCGTTCAACCTCGATGCTCGAAGCGGCTGCTCGTTCAGTCGCAGGATTATACTGGCTCGCTGAACTAATTGGTTCCCCGACGGTGTAATTGGTGAAAAACGCATCTGGAAGATCTTCCACCTGACGCGCCCAGTTCGCGCCATACAGAGCACGCGCTACCTCCTCTGTTTGCACCCAACGCAACACAGCCCCACGACTCACGGCATAAACCTTTGGGTCGGTGGTGACTTTTACAAGCCTCACCCCTGGTCGATAGGTGACATTCGCGCGCAAAGCCAAGGATGCCAACGCTTGATCAGAAATTGTCTGGACCTCAGAAAAATCCCTAAACCAGGTGAAATAGGTTTTCTCATTCGGAAACGCATAGCGCTCGCCACTCGCCGTCGCGTAGTACACGGCGGGTAAAGAAGCTTTCACGAGGCCAGTTGGCGCTGCCAACGCAGGCGAGACTTGAATACCAATAGATCCAACAAAAAGAGCACACATCCCCGCCCACGTAAGAATACGAGAAGGCATATCCTAAAAGCGTAGAGGTGAACTGATGCCCTGTCTAGCTGAAAGTCGTTCTAACCGCTATGCTAAGCGAAGTTCGTCGCTCTATGGCAACCCATCGCGCGCCCATCAAACGCACGAAAAGCCGATTTGCGGTTGTTCTTCGCATAATAAAGAATCACTTCATTCCGCATCGAGGAAATGGTCACCATCCACACCTGCTACGACACCATGTGCTCGTTGGTTACAGTGCATTCTTGATTGCACTCAAGCTATTTACCATCGGAGCTGCCGTGTTTTTGCCATCCTATAATGCATTCTCGACGTCGATCACTTCTGACAGCATCATCGAACTGACAAACAAAGCGCGCTAAGACTTGGGACTCAAAATCCTGAAACCAAACCACCTCCTGAGCCATGCCGCCCGCAATAAAGCGGAAGACATGCTGACGCATCAATATTTTGCTCACATGAGTCCTGAGGGAAAAACGCCCTGGTATTGGATCAATCGCGCCGGCTACATCTACACGCATGCTGCTGAAAATCTAGCGGTTCACTACACAACTGCCGAAGATGTGCAGCAGGGCTGGCTCGCGAGCGCTGGGCATCGCGCCAATATCGTCAATCCACGCTATGACGAGATTGGCATAGGCGTCGCCCAGGGTACATTCGAGGGCTCC
>CAZENZ010000026.1:0-15379 GCA_964513705.1 uncultured Gammaproteobacteria bacterium | reverse complement strand
CCAGACACTTCGGCATGAAGGACGTGGCGGGCCACCTGATCGAGCTCGCCCGTCGCAACCACCCGCTCGATGGTGTTCCCCGCGACGACGAGACTTCGAACTCGCCGGCGCTGAGCGACAGCGCCATCCAGGCCGCGCTCTGCGAGTACCTGCGGCGCCTCTTCTCCGGTCTCCAGAGCATTGAGGGACTGACGTTCCAGATCATCAACTTCGACGAGGCGGCGCAGGACGCCGCCGTGGAAGCGGCCGTCGCGAACTGCCGATCGCTCGACATGCACGAACAAGCCAGCAAGACGGCGGAGATGTACGAGGCTTTCAAGGCCAACCGCCGACTGCTGGCCTGGATCCTGGAGCAGGGCTGGCTCCGACCGGGAGCCTGCCTGACGCCCACAGTCGTGAAGGGCCTCATCAAGCTCGTCGAACACACGATGGCGAGCAACAACAAGAACGGGACTGTGAACAAGCTGCAGGGCGTGATCGGTTTCATGGCCGAGCATGGTCTGCTGCGACCCAATACGGTCATCCCGATCGGATCGTTCGTGGACCTGTCCGCGGCCGCACCGGTCTGGTACTTCGCGCTGGAGGGCGCAGAGCTCAGGGACGCACAAGCGAACCTGCAAGGAAACCCCGATCCGCTGGTGCACCCGGCCACCCGCGACATGATCGAACTCCTCCCGGGAAACGAGCGCTGGGCGCACTGGGTCCAGATCTGGAACCGGCGATGCCGGCCCCTCCAGACCTTCAATGGTGACGTGATCCCCGCCAAGGTCGCGCGGCTCATTGCCCTGGCCAGAGGAAGTTTCGATCGAGTTGCAATCGCAACGCCCTACCTCGACAAGGCGGGGAGCGACTGGCAGGACGAACGCTGGCTCAGGAGCATCGATCCCTTCGTGCTCGGCTTCAAGAAGGGATGCCCCGTGTTCTTCGTTCTGGCGCGGTTCTCCGACCTGGGGGTCTTCCCCCTGCTCGAGGACATGGTGGCCGACACCATGAACTACCTGAAGCTGCACATCGACCAACTGCGCAACGGCTTCAACCAGGCACGCGCACCCTACTGGTACACGCCCAGCGAACCGAACGGCTCCATCAACGGGCTGGGAGACGTGCTCTACACCTTCGCCCAGGAGGCGCTGAAGGCCTACGAGGCCGGACGCCTCTTCGACTGGCTCCGCAAGGAGTGGGACATCCCGACCGGCGAGATCGTCCCGGCACGCGAGACCGCGTCGAAGTCGAAGTAGCTGGCCACGCAAGCACGTCGTGAACCTGAACCTTAACGGCTGACGGGATCTCCACACGGAACTACCCCTCGGCAAGGCGACGTCCACTCATCGCCGGCGAGCCTTACACCTACGGCTCGTTCGACCACGGGGAGAAAGCGCTGCGATAGACTCGCGGCTACCCTACTCCCCACCGTCACTGATTTCTTCAGTCCCTGGAGAACTGAGTTACGGAGAATAAGCTTGGCTATCGCTTACAAAAAGCATTTACTCTGCTCTCCACTTGCATTTTTTTATAATGTATTATACACTCCTCGGTCGGTTAAGGAGGTGATGACATTGAACCATCAAGGCTGATCATTTGCCCAACGCACCTTTGAACGCTTCCGTCGTATAGAGCTTCAAGGGTTAATGCAAGGCTCCGTCACACTCTGCCGAGTGACGGTGTACGACAAGCTAGACGAAGTCGACACTAGAGCGCCCAGGGGCGCCGAATCCTGTCTAGACCGTCGATCAATCCAGTAACCCATCGTGAGAAGCCGTACTGGTGTGCGGCAACGAACAACCGGGAGCGTTCAAGACAACACGTATGTTCGATTCCTCCCCGCCGCGAACGGGATAGGCGAAAGCCAACGCAAGACCGAGTGGTACAGCGAAGAAGTTATGCCTCTGTCGCTGACAGCCTGGGGTATGTCCACAGGCCTCCACTCGTGACGATCGCGCTCAATCACCCAGAGAGCGTGGTCGGTGAGGGGGTTCCCCTCAATGAGGCGGGGTGCCATCTGCCCTGAAAAATAAGAGGTGGCTGGAGACGATGGCCCGCAAAGCCACGTCAGTACGTCGCCGTCGCAACACCAGCGACGCCAAGGAAGTGAGCGACGAGAGAGCGGGTCCGCACGGCAGCGGCCCGCTCGTTTCTATTTTAGAAAAATCTCATTTTAAGAAATGCTAAGTAACAAAAATCCCACCTATTTCTAGGTGGGATTTTTGGTGGACGCTGAAGGATTTGAACCCTCGACCCCCTCGGTGTAAACGAGGTGCTCTAACCAACTGAGCTAAGCGTCCTAGTCGGCCACCGGAGCACGGCGCGGTGGCGGAGGCAGGGCGATCCCTGCCGAATCAAGTTGTCGTCATCGCCGCGGCATGGTCCGTGAAGACCGCGGGTGGCCGAATCGTACCGAGCGCACATGCGCTCCGTCAGCAGGTGATGAGGAAGCCTCCACCGATCTTCTGGACGTACTTCCGCGGGCGCGAACCCCGGTGGGAACGGTTGCACGTCCGGTTGTAGCGCCGCTGGGCGCGAGGCCCACGACGGCCGTGACCGTTGGCGCAGCGGTTGCGCCACGTGCCTCGCTCGGTCCTCTGCCGTCGCGCCCTGTGCATGAACCTCATCATTCGAACCTTTGACCCTCTCCGTCTACACAGGACGACCGGAAGTGGTCGCCATTGAGACTAACGCATGCTATCGGGTTCCTCACGGACTCGTCAATTTACCTTGTAAACATTTACCCTAACGAAAACAAAAATTGCGAGGCAGGCACTTCTTGAGAACGCGGTAAAACATGAGTCATTTGATCAACCGCACCCGAAACCTCTTGTAAAATAGAACGTGGCGCACTCAATGCCAGCACCGACGAAAGCGGGGCTCGCGCAAAAAAACGAATCGCTTGAAGAACTGGCGCTGAGATCCAGGCTCCCATCGAAGGAGATAGCTGAATTTTTGTGACGCACGCTTGACAGACAATTCCACCTTGCTCAAGCGAGAGCCATCCCCTGTCTTTATTCAAAGCCTCACCACAGACACGGCATTGGTCAAAATCCATGGCATAGCCTTCTGCATCAAGCAGTTGCAAGGTGAAAGCTGCCAAGATCAGCGCCGATCGCTCAGTTGAGACCCGCTGAACTTCAGGAGCGGATAACAGTCGATGCAACTCGTCCAGTAATAAAAAGATGCGCTCATTCGGTACCCCTTGTTCCGTAGAGCGCGCCACCAATGCTACCACTCGCCCAAAGATCGCCATCCCAGACAACGATTCACGTAGTCCATCGCTCGATGCGCAGGTCTGAACGACAGCGATTTTGTCGTAAGCACCCCCCTTCGCCAGCATCACTTCAATTTTTGAAAATGGCTCCATGTGACCGCGTTGCTTGGAACGTGCACTGCGCACTCCACGCGCAATCCCCACCAACTTGCCATGCTGTTGACCGTATAACGTCAACCAGACGTCCTGTTCACGAAACGGCTCAGACAGAAGCACGTAGGCGGTATCGCGTAGATACTGGCTCATTGCCGCATCCTAACGCGTCGTCGCCTTTCGATCGAGATAGGCCTGAAGAATCGCCGCCGCTGCTAAATCATCCGCCGCTCCTCGACGGCCCCCATCTTGTGCCTGCCGCTCCGCGAGTCGCGTTGACCACGTTTCATTTTCCTCATGTACGATGAGCCCTTTGGCACGACAGGCTTCAATAACTAGGCGAATTTCTTTGGCTTGAGCCGTCTCGATGTGTTGATCATGTAAAGGAAACGGCACACCCATCACAAGCTCTTGAATACCTTCCTGTTTGGCGACTTCAAGCATCTTCTCAATCGCATACGAAAACGACCCACCCGAAATGCGCAGCACTTCGAGAGGGGTCGCTAACCGGCTATCCGTATCACCGAGTGCCAAACCGATCCGTCCACGCCCGTAATCAACACCGAGGAGTCGCATGATCGTTGGCTGCACCTTTGCAGCTATTTATTCTTTTTTACAGCGTCGAGGAAGGCCGTGCGCGCACGCAACACCGTCTTTTGATACGACTTCAGGGCCGCAGAAGGGCCAAAGGCACCGAAACCACAGTACGGTTCTTCCATGGCTCCCCAGGCGTATTCCAAGGATGTCTCGTATTTCTTATAGTCATCTGTAAGTGGATGCTCTGGAGTGCCTAATCCTTCGATCTTTTTTCCATCCGCTTCGTAGGTCGCAAGGTCTTTCACTCGTGCGGCTTTCGCAGCTGCCGTCAGACAACGCGATGTCGGGTCTTTAATATCCTTCTTTTCATCGCCATAGCGCTTGTTTGGATTATACAAGTTCATGGCGATACTTGTCTTCGCAACCTTCTTTTTTGTAGTCTTTTTAGTAGCGGCTTCCACAGACGAAAAAGGTGCAAAAAGACTGACAATTAAGCCAAAAATGGCCAGTGCGCCAAGCAAACGTTTCGAATTGGACTCCATAGGATCTCTATCGTAGCATACATGAGTGATTTCGCCCACCTTCGCAGTTGAAAAACGCCTCCGAAAAACGGGCGCTCTGTTTATCGCCGGGACAGACGAAGCTGGCTCCGGCGCCTGGGCAGGACCGGTGTTTGCAGGGGCTGCGATCTTTCCGGAAAAACTCCCACACGTTCCCCCAGTTCTACGTGACTCTAAGCTCCTCTCTCCTCAGCAACGTGAGCAAGCATTTATATGGGTCACGGAGCACAGCTCGCATTGGGCCGTCGGCCAAGCAAGTGCTGCCGAGATCGACCAACTCAACATTCGTCAGGCAGGGTTTCTCGCTATGCGACGTGCGATCGAAGCTCTCGGCGTGACTCCGAACCTCGTCCTGTGCGATGGCTTTCCCCTCCCAACGTCTCACCCTTGGCCGAGCCAAGGCATCGTGAAAGGTGATCGTTTGATCGCCTCCATCGCCGCCGCCTCAATCATCGCCAAAGTTTCACGTGACCATCACCTTCAAGAACTCGATTCGATGTATCCTGGTTACGGACTTGCGATCCATAAAGGCTACGGCACGCTTGTCCACAGACAAGCTCTCAAAAAGCTTGGACCGTCCCCCATTCATCGGGTAAGCTACCAACCTATAAAGCAGTCTCTCTCCTCTTGCCTATGATCGCATTCCTCGGGGCAGGAAATATCGCGACCGCGCTCGCACTCATCCTCGGAAAACGAGCGAGGCGTATCGCTCTCTACTCGATCGAACCAGAGGTCACACAAGCCGTCAATAAAAAACACCAAAACTTGAAGTATCTGCCCGGCCACCTCCTGCCGGCCAGCGTTGTCGCCACGGGCGACTTACACGAGGCCCTCAAGGGCGCTCGCTTTGTTTTTGTAGCTTTGCCGTCACACGCGGTGGCAGAAGTTCTGTCGGCCGCCCGACCTTGGATGGAGCCTGGAGCAATCATTGTCAGTCTTACGAAAGGCATCGATCCAGAAACGTTCCACCCACTCATCCTCCAACAAATTGAAATTATGTCTCGCGAGCACCAGAAGCATCTGGTGCTCTTAGGCGGACCAGCCGTTGCGAATGAACTCGCCTCAGGCCAAGTGACAGGTCTCGTAGCCGCCTCACACCACCGCCTATCGGCAGAAGCTGTGCGGCAAACGCTGTCCCATCCTCAGCTTCACATCTCATTATCAGACGATACCATCGGCGTTGGCCTCTGCTCAGCACTGAAAAACGCCTACGCCATCTGTCTTGGCATGTGCGACGGCCTTCAAGTTTCCACCAACACCAAGAGCCTTGTTTATACGACCGCCCTTCAAGAAATGGCAAACATTGTTGAAGCAGCCGGTGGATTGCGTGAAACAGTGTACGGTATTGCTGGCGTGGGAGATCTATACGTGTCTGGAAATTCGTTTCACGCAAGGAACCGCACCTACGGCCAAAAACTCGTTACGAGCGAAACACGTGATGTCCAAAAACTCGGCCTTACGACCGTCGAAGGCATTAACACCACGATGACGGCTTTGCTACTCGCAAAAAAACGAAACGTGCACGTTCCTTTACTTGAAACAATTAAGTTATGTCTGTCTCGCCAAAGTCGCTTTTCTTTACCGTTTGAAAAATACTTACGTGGTCGAATGTAGGCCAGGCAAAATGTACGCTCCGTCACGAAAACCACACACATCATCAAACCAAACTTCTGCCACATCGACAAACAAGTCTACGTGTTACTTTGTGTCTTTTGGTCGCATCCCCTCCTTACGGTAGATCGTATGCTTTTCACCGAGGGATACGTGCACCCCAACCAGGCGTTCAAAAGTCGTGATATCTGACACGGGACGCTCTTTCGCAAACGCGCGATTCAGCCCAAAACCCAGCTCACGGATATACGGATCCTCATTGTTTTTCACCATTTGGAGAATTTGCAGGAACTCATCAGGAGCGTTTGCTCCGGCACCTGTGACGAGACCATTTTCAACCTTGATCTGAAACGGATCCACGATCCGCGTACGAAAATCCATCCCACCATAGGCAAAGATAGATGCCACCCCACTCGCTCCCGATAGATCAACAAGCTCAGTAAAGACTTCGCCAATCGGAAATGTACCGCCGACATTTTCCATGCCACGATAATCACCCGTGTTTTTCTTTGGACCTTCAAAGGGACCTTGGTAAATCAGTTCAGCGCCATCTTTTGATACAACACGTACTTGTTTCACTTGAGAAATAAGATTCGTCAGGCCTTCACCATGGCTATGATAGTAGGCTGGATCATAGGCGAGTGAATCAACGTAGGCATCGCACTCGTCTTGCGTCGTAAAACGATTCAAGTGGGCATGCTCAATGGTCCGTAAACCGCGGCGAAAAAGTTCGATGCGAATACGGAAGGCATCCAATCGGAAACTTGAAGATTGGACCAGGATGACCAATGCCCCTGCAGATAGTGCCTCAATCGCTCGCATTACTACCGGCTGACCCTCTTCAGAAAATGAGACGAACTTCGCCCAAGGAATAAGTTCACGATAGGCGGAGAGAACCTGCCTGGTAAGCGCCGCTTCTTCATCGTAAATCACTAATGTCGAATCCCCGTCTTTGCAGGGTAAGGCGTGGGTGAGGATGGATTGGAGGTTTGCGACCAAGGTGGTGTTTTGTGACATGGGCCTCTACTGTGCCAAATCTCCCAGCTTTAGGCCACTCACGAAAGACTTTTTAGTGCCCAATGATTCGAATGACTTCCACCAACCCCCAAATGCCAAGACCAATGAAGGCCAAACTCCCAATAAACGAGATCAGGGAGTTCTTCACAATGCGAATTGTGTGCTGTGGCGACAAGTAGAGGAACAAATTCAAGACCATATGGCCCACAAACACCCCGATTCCAAATCCAAACACGTTCACAATACTAAACAGCGGCACATAGCCTGCAAAATCATCCAATCCAAGAATGAATGGGATCGTAAAGGAGCTCAGAAAGAGAGGCCAAAACGCGAGCGCTCCGCGATCCTTGCTTTTCAAATTTGGAAGCACAAATTTCAGAACTGGTGCCACGAGCTTATTAAACTTATCCAAAACGATCTCAAGCGTATGAGCTACTCGCTTAAGCGGTTTAAAGCCAATCCCCTCGTCCGTCACGTGTTCTAGACTATCTTCTGCCAGCTTAAACAGCACAAGGGCGGCAACGAATACCATGAGTGCCAGCAGCCAGCGAACCTCTTTAAAGAAGGTCCAGATGAGCAAAATCCCCATCGTTCCAGCCGCATTTCCAAACGCTGTGCCGATCTCAATCGCAATACGACTCTTCCAGCTGTTATTCTGACTCATCAAACGACCGATAAAGATGGCGAAATCGATCGAGGTTTTCAGATAAATCGTCAATCCAATCAGGACATCGACCCAGCGCACTTCGAGAGAGATATCCGTGGTGGTGATCCGGTTTAACCCGAGGATCTCTAGCCACAACGCGGCCACCAAAACGGCGCATACCGCAAACGTTAAGGCGAGCGGCAACAGCTGACGTTTAAAAAATGATGTATCTAAAGCGGGTTGTTCCATGGACGCATCATACACCTTTTTGTTTTGACGTATGCGGTTTAGCCCCCTACAGTGACTCTCGCAACCCGAGACAGAGAGCTCCCATGACGGAAAAACGTCGAACGATCCAAGACTGGCTCATACACTTCCGAACGCTCTACGGTGAGCGCAACGAGTGCTACTTCCGAGGTGGTCTGCAGCAACGGATCGCCTTTCTCCACCTCGCAGTGGATGAACTCGCCCGCGTCATCCGCCAGGATGAATACTCGAGCATGGCCCGCGCCCTTTCGCGGGTTCTGGCACGGACGCTGACCGTCGCCGACTACTTCCGCGAGCTCCCTCTCACGGAGTGCCTGGCGAGCAAGTATGCGCTCGGTCACTGCAGCTACTGTGGAGAGATCCACTGCATCTGCGGTGACGACAAGCGGCCTCCGGTAACCCTGGGAGACGCTGGAGCCATCGCTACCGTACTGACCTTCCACGGACTCGCGACGGCTCTCGAAGAGACGTACGGCCCCAAAAACCGAGAGCGCGGCGTGCTGCGCGCGCTCCTCCATCTGATGGAAGAAGTCAACGAGATCGGGCGTATCGAGTACAGCCTCCCCGTACTGCCCCAGACCCCTGCACAGATGAGACGCGACTTCGCCTTCGAGGTGGCCGACTGCATCGCCTGGACTCTGGCGGTGAGCAACCTACTCGGCGTCGACCTGGATGCAACCCTCGAAGCCCGCTACGGCTCGGTCTGCTGGCACTGCCAGCACAAGCCATGCGACTGCCTGATCAGCACCCTTGGTCAAATGAAGTGACCGCTCCACTTCGAAGGACCACCGACCCACCCCGCGGACGAGGAACCGCCCGGTGGGTTCTTCGTTTTTTGATATGATGATCTCATCTTTCCTATGAAACGCGTCTCCAGTGGATTCACGCTCGCCTTCTCCCTATTCTTTGGCGTGATCGGCATTCCTTGCTGCATTTTTGCCGGCTTCCTAGCAAAAGACAGCACCAATCTGGTGCAGCACGGCATTCGCTCTCAAGGCACGGTCATTGAAATGGTCCGTGTTATCGGACGAAAAGGCTCCACCTATAAACCTGTTGTTCGTTTTACAACTCCGGAGGGAGAAAATGTGACGGTGCAATCCTTTAGCTCGAGTAATCCCCCTCGTTACGAACCGGGAGACGGTGTGACGATCATTTACCCACCAGGTCATCCAGAAAAAGCGAACATCGATTCTTTTCTAGATCTCTGGATGCCTACGATCCTTGTAAGTTTAATTGGTGTCGGCTTTTTCATCATCGCTATCGTGACGACCATTCGCTTTATCAAAAAACGCCAGCTGCAAGACTGGCTCAAACAACATGGACGACGCATCATCACCGAATACACTGGCGTTGATATCAATAGACGTATCCGCGTAAATGGACACAATCCATTTCAAATCCGCTCTCGCTGGAAAGATCCAGCAACAAACACGGAGTACACCTTTGAAAGCGAGGATTTTTGGGATAACCCGACTGATGCGCTCCAGAACACAAAAACCATCGAGGTGCTTATCGATCCGGTCGATCCTACACGTTATTCTATGGACACTTCATTTCTGGGATAGGTTCTGAACTTGTTCAAACGCTTCTTCGAATGTTGCCACACGAGTGACTTTTGACAGATTACCTGAAGATACGGCTGAAGGTCAGAACCACCTCCGGAGGAACCGGCGACGTAAAATGAGAGAGGCAAGCTGTAGATACCCTATCTCCACGCCATGAAAGACGAATACCCAATCGCACTTGCCACGATCGAGGCAATAATGAGAACCGTACCGCCGATGTGTTTTCCCTTGTGATACGGCTCTTTCTGAATTTCGCCTTCATTGATCCCCTTCACCTGGAGGAAGGTATCAATCATCGCCGAAACAATCACCAAAAATGGGAGATACGGAACGGGAATAAACCCAGAGATGAGCATCGCGACGTAAAAAATGAAGAAACGCGTGTACAAACGAAGATATAAATACACGCCACCGAAGATCAACACATGAGACAACGCGCACAAAATGGGGCTGTGCTTTCGATTGGCGGTTGGCACACCAGGTTCTACAGGCATCACCGGCTGAGCATTCATCTGATCCATAAAAACGTATCAAAAGTTATACTGGGACTATAGCAGATCACCTCTATAATGAGGGAAGCGTGGTAAATGAACAAAACTTGACGTTTCCAAGATATTTTAATACAAATACGTGCCCTTCAGGCTCGTTTTGTTGATAGAAGCATGGTCCATCCAACTTCATGAACCATCCTCCTATCCGCAATCGGTTGCGGAGAGGTCCGAGGTAAACTCGGAGGTTTCAGTCGATTCTCTCGTAGAGACGTAGAGAGGAATCTTGTCATGAGAGTTCTTTCGTTGCTCAGGTCCCTGCCGCTCGTAGCGGCGCTCCTCGGCTGCACGTTCGGGATCACCCCGGACGCCATGCCGCCGGCCCGGATCATCGTTCCGGAGTCCGTTCCCGAGACCGACGGTCCGGTGTTCTCCAACGTGGGGCAGTGGTGCCTCACGAACAACGGAGGCGAAGAGCCTCTCAACATCGAGGCGATCGGCGTCCAGTCGCAGGGGCCGGCGGTGAGCTGCCGCGCCCTGGAGATCTGGTCCGGGCCGTCGACCGGGGAGATCCGTGGCCGGGCCCCTGGCTTCGCGGCCGGGAGTGCCGACACGGAGACCACCGTGGAGTTCTCGAGCGCCACGGGTGGCCAACCGGTCGTATCGAACGACCACTTCGGCCGGACCTGCTTCCGCATCGTGTTCTCAGCGAGCGAGGTAACGGCACGGCCGAACACGGGCACGGAACTCGATCCGCTGCACGTCGCCCTGTCGGGCACACGCGTCGCTTACGGCATCGGGGCAGGTGCGACGGCGAGTTCGACCTGGGCCGACTACCGCAACGCGCTGCACATCCGTGCACGCGGAGCACGCACGGGACGGATCTACAAGATTGCGTCAACGACGTCCCTCATGGGCCCGACCCACACCATCCGGGCTTCCCGCCCGACGGTCGTCCTCGTCCGCACGTCGAGCGAGGAGCCACCGCGCCTGCTCAGCTCCGTCTGGCTCGTGAACGGACGTCGTGAGACGCTCATCTCGTGGAACGTCAGCTCGGGATTGGTCGGCAACATGGGTCAGAAGGTCTACGTCTTCGAAACGTACATCTCCCGCCCCCCGGCCACCGGCCTGAGCTTCGGCCAGATGCGTCTCGAAGAGAACGGTCAGCCGATGAACATGGCGGACTACAAACTCTTCGAGATGCGCACCGGTGCGGATCTGTACACCACCGCGCTCGGGAGCTTCGGCGCCACAAGCGGGCGTGATCTCGTGGGCGTGGTCTTCAGCCGCCCCCGGGTCATCCAGAACCTCCAAGATATCACCTATGCGATCACCGCCGTCCCTCACGGCGGCCGAACGGGCGATGTCATCCAGACCAGCTTCTGGCGCTGGAGCGGTGAGCAGACGGTGACGGGCCGCCTCACCCCGGACACATTCCGCTCGATGGCGGCAGGCGGCCGACTCGTCGGTCCATTCATCCAGGCCAGCGGCATGTTCTTCTACGACGGCATGATCTGGACCGACTTTCCCGCGAACGACGACGGCACCGGGCCGAACTGGGCCGGCGGACACCTGATCGACGACAGACAGCCGACCCAGCTTCGCCAGTTCGAACCGTGAGAACCTCCCTTTTTCCGCTCCAGAAGCGGACCCACCTGGCCCACTCGCCAACGTACAGCGAGCCGTGACCGAAGACATCCCCCGCACACACGTGAGCCGTCGCTCGGCCTCGTGGTTCGGGGGGTGGTTCATTTCATAGAACTTTCTCTTTTTATGTATGGAAATCGCGCCGCTGGAGAAGCTCGCGGATGAATCGCGATTCCCAGCGGCGCGTAGTGTATACGTACCGACCTCATCTTCGATTCACCTCCTACTCGCCATTACCGGCCGGCGAGCTTCTCCCTGGTAACCGCCCTAGCAGCCGCCTTGGCCGCCTTCTCGTTGGCCCGCATCTCACGATCCGCCTTCACGAACTTCTTGCACGACTCGCACGTACACGTGCAGTGTCGTGTGCAGTGATGGGTCTGCGCCTTGGAGCAGTAGTGGAACTTCTTCGGCTTGCAGCTTGCTGGACAGGCCATGTGGCCCTCTCTTTCTCTTCTGAGCGTCTGCCCGACCTTCGTCGAGTGTAGAATAATTTTCTCAGGTCGCGTCTCCGTGTCTATCAATAACGTGCGATGATAGGCACAGTCGGGATCTGAGAAGCGAGCAAAAAGAGAAAGTATTTTTACTTGTATTTAAATAAACCGTCAATATGAACAACACAAAAACACTCGCCTTCGCGAGTGTTTTTGTTGGTAGCCCACGTAAGCGAATGTTGGAACCATTTAATTGTAGAGCTAAAACAATGGTTTGAGTTCGGAAAAGCTACAGATCGAGAACGGATTTTGGCATAAATGAGCCTATTGAAGACCTATCACAGCCATCCTTCATGCGAGTGGAAGGAGAGATTGGAAGAGGCTTAAAGGGTTGATTTTTTTATTAAATTATACTAGTTTCTCAAGGCTCTTCTCTGAAGATCCGCTTCAGTGAAGACAGATGGTACAGACGACATAATCATGGAGGCGCACGTGCGCAAGGATTCTAGCCTCGCTCTCTGGGCTCTGGTTCTCTCCCTCTTCATCGCTGGCTGCGCCGAGGAGAGTGCAAGCAGCCGCGTCGATGACGCCACCGTCATCCGAGACGTGATCGCAACGAGCGACAACGGCTGCAAGTCAGCGGTGAGTGATCAGCTCGCCCTCATCATGCTCCAGCAGCGCTACATGGGGTACGGTACGCAACTGCCCACCACGACAGTCGTGCCCGAACCCACCTCGGGCGGATGGGTCGCCTACAATCCACGGGTGTTCCCCAACGCGGAGCCCTATCAGGCACGTGGATACCTGATCAGCGCCTGTGGAGCGCTGTCGTACCTCCGCGAGCGTACATGGGGCGAACCTCCGTTCTCCTTCACCTTCTGGAGCCTTTCTCTCTCCCGCACGGTCGAAGGATCGTTCGGGTCTGGGCTCCTCAGCTCAAGCTGGAGTCGCCGTGACGACAGAAGCTACATCATAACGGAACTCACGGCGGGTATGCTGCATGAAATCTGGGAGGGCAGCGACGCAGCGACAACCGTCGGCACTGTTTCGGTCTTCGACGCAGCGGGCAGGTACACGAGCTTCGAGGAGACATGGTGGCTCATGTGCGTGCGTCGAGGCACAAACCCCAACGACGTTCGTCTCCCTGAGGCGTGGCGGCCCGTCGTCTGGAGAGAAGGACAGGTCGCGCGCTGCAACAACGAAGAGGGCGTGGCTCGGTAGAGTCAAAACCTCAAATGACAACCTTCCTTATCCGCACTCGCGGCAGCGCATCGCTTTCTTTCTTGCGAACCTGTCTCGGGTGCGTTGCTGTTTATACAAAACAAACAATTATCCATCCCTGCACTAGATCATTTTCTATAGCTCACAACGCATCCAAGAAAAAAAGCTCTTGCTCCAAGATACAGCCATCAAAGAGATCGAAATGGAGCGTGCATTAGATTACGCTTTTTACTTTATTCGAAACGCATCGAAAGTCTGGTTAGATTCCAGTTATGAACGGAGAATCGCGCTTCAAAAGCTTATTTTCACAAAATCAATTCCATACGACGGGGAAAAGTTTGGAACCCCAGATTTATCGCTAGTCTATCAACAGAAAAAGACTCCATTACTGGAATCTTCTTCGGTGGTAGCCCCAGGGGGAATCGAACAGGTCCTGTCGATCCCCTACCTGAGGCGACCGAAACCGATTCTAAGGCTCAATAGACGCACGATTGGCCCCTAACGCCACGTGTCCTTACTGATCCGAAAGGATCTGAACTAACTCTCCAATGTCAACCTGGTGTCAACCGAAGTCTGCCGCAACATCCATCTATTTATGTAGATGGATGTTTTGCGATGTATGCCTACAACATTGACTTTTTGGCTATAATATAGTATTGTTCTCGGTCATTTTTACCTTCCATGAAAGATATCGAGAGCCCCTCCCAACCGATGATCTTGGTCGTCGAGTGAGAGGGGGATGTCTGTGAATCAGTCCCCCGCAACCCAACGCACAGGAGACGATTCCCATGAAACTCCCGATTCTGACAGATCCCGACCTCCAGGAAGCGCTGACCAACGCTCGAGTCTGCCAGGGCAACGATCGTGACGACGCGCTTCGCGTCATCGCGGTCACGCTCTTCGGACTCGACTCCCCGACCGCACGCCTGGTGCTCGAGGAGGTCTCGCCCGAGATGCGAGTGTTCGCCTGGCTCGCGATCTGCGAGCTCGTAGACGACTCGACCGCCATCGACGACGGCCTGAAGAGCGCCGATCTGTACGTCGAGCGGAAACCGACCAAGGAGGAGCCTGCGCCCCTTCAACGGGAGGATCTCAGGCGCTTCTTCGAGGTGCTGCGAGCCTGCCGCAACGAGAACTGGCCCCTGGCCAGGTCCATCGCCGACGAGGTGCAGAGCATGCTGCTCCACCTCGAGGTCCTCGAGGCGATCGCGGACATCTCCGAGCTTTCCGAAGATCAGGCGGCGGCAGAGGCGTGCTCGGAAGAGGTCGAGGAGGTGATGGAAGAGCGTGAGGCGAGCGCGCTCGAGACCGCCTTCTTCACCGAGCTCAGGAACTTCAAGAAGCCGCGCACCGCACGGGAGAAGCTCGAGAGCCGCAGCCGCCGACTGAAGCGGCTGATGGAGCTCAACGCACCCGAAGTCGTCGTCTTCAACGAAATGTGCATGGTCGCCTCGTCCGGCGGCGTCGATCAGGCACTGGAAGTCATGACGGCACGGAAGATTGAGTTGGACGAGGACGGAGAGCTCGCCGCGTCCCTCGCGACGGGGTACGCGCTGAACGGCGATCTGGTCAACGCCCGCAAGTACGCGGGCCTCGCGAAGCAGCCGAACCAGCGCTACCGCGGCTTCATGCAGATCTACGCGACGAAGCAGATCTCGTAGCATCGCGATACTACGCAATCGGCGCCGCGCCTCAATCCTCTCGGGATTCCACAAGCTACCGAGAACCTCGGTGTCGCAACGACACCATCTCACGCACCCGCGTGAGGCATGCACAACGCCCCTCGTTGAGATGCCTCCGGGTGCGTTCGTGTATTCACAAATAGACAGGGAAAATCCCACCAAAATCTGGTTGACACCAGGTTGACATTTGAAACACAAAATTTCTCAAGGAATACTAAGGTTTTCTCGTAAACAGGGGGAGAGCCTCCTCTTTTTGAGATTTGGGGTAGCAAAAAAGCGCTTATTACAGCGCTTTTTTGTTGGTAGCCCCAGGGGGAATCGAACCCCCATTTTCCCCGTGAGAGGGGGATGTCCT